>DATHPH010000101.1:0-6693 GCA_035484095.1 Cytophagaceae bacterium
TCCAAACTGCTTTTTTAAAACCTTCCATGAAAAGTAAAAAAGTAAAAAACCTTTATTATACAGGTCAACTTACTGTACCGGGGCCTGGTGTACCACCCTGTCTTATTTCGGGACAAGTAGTTGCAAACCTTATTGAGAAAGAAAATAAATAATTTTAATCATTTTAAACCATTTAATAAATAATATATTTGTTGAAACCCAACGGATAGATCATAATACAATAGTTGTTCTTTCGATACTTTTTCAAGTATTCCGAAAGCAATTAAGAATAATAACTTATCAAAATCAATGAAAGAATTTTACGACGACGTCACTTTTAAATGCAGTAAACTGATCACAAATTGTTACAGTACTTCTTTTTCCTTGGGAACTTACTTTTTGGGAAAAGAATTTAGAATGCCAGTTTATTCGATTTATGGATTTGTGAGGTTTGCCGATGAAATAGTAGACACCTTTCATAATTTTAACAAACAAGAATTACTTAATCGCTTTATAAAGGATACCTACCAGGCTTTGGAAGAAGGAATAAGCCTTAATCCTGTATTAAACAGTTTTCAACTCACTGTTCGCCACTATCAAATAGACAGGGAGCTCATCGATACTTTTTTAAAAAGTATGCGAATGGATCTGGAGAATAAAAAATACAATCAAGAAGGATACGAAGAATACATTTTGGGTTCTGCAGAAGTCGTAGGACTGATGTGTTTGAAAATTTTTGTCAGGGGAAATGAAAAAACCTATCAGGCACTTAAACACGATGCGATGAAACTTGGGTCTGCTTTTCAGAAAATAAATTTCCTTCGTGATTTAAAAGCGGATTATCAGATTATGGGGAGAACCTATTTCCCTGGATTGGAAATGAATCAGTTTGATGAGAAAAGCAAAAAAGAAATTGAAAACGATATTCAAAAAGATTTCGATGCAGGTTTAAGGGGGATTCGCAAGCTATCAAAGGAATCCCGTTTTGGTGTCTATATCGCTTATACCTATTATACTTCGTTATATAAAAAAATAAAACGCATGCCTGCTTCTACGATTTTAAATCAACGTATTAGAATTACCGATGGCAGAAAATATTTATTATTTATAGGATGTCTCATAAAGCATAAATTAAATCTTATTTAATAGTTGGGTTATTCTTTAGTGTACACTTCCAAATATTAACAGGAATGAAAAAAATGTTACTTTTTTTATGGCTGCTCCTGAATGGCTACAACAATGTGTGGAGTCAGACAATGACGGTGGACGAGGCTAGAAAAGTTTATGCGGAATCCATGAAGAACAAGGAAACTTGTGAGATCGCTTATAAAAGATTTTCACAAGTAAACGACGCTGATAAACCACTTCTGGTAGGATACAAAGGAGCTGTCATGGTAGCGATGTCGAAACATCTTAAAACCGCAAAAGAGAAAATCGCCTATTTCAATGAAGGGAAAAAACTGATCGAACAGTCTATTACTGAAGACAATAAAAATGTTGAGCTGAAGTTTATTCGCTTTACCATTCAATCCAATTGCCCACCTGCCTTAAAATACAACAAAGAAATGTCGACAGACAAAAAATACATTATTGACAATCTGAATGATGTAAAAAATGTCACTATCCGATTAAAAATAAAAGATTATTTACTACAATCTACCAATATTTCACAGGAAGAAAAACAAAAGCTACATGATCTTTAATGTTTCCTCAATAATTGAGAAACTAAGGAGTCCGGCATTCTCAATTTTCATTATTCTTCTCTTTCATGTAAGTGGTCTGATAGGTTTACAAACCTCTTCAAGAAATTGGTTTATAGATCTGACTCCTCTAAATCTTCTGGTTTCTTTTATCGTCATGATAAGGCATGAAAACTATAAAAATACTTCTCTTTATTTATGCGGTTTATTAATTTTTTCAGCAGGCTTTTTTTTAGAAGTGGCAGGTGTAAATACTGGAATTATCTTCGGAGCATATCACTATGGACCAATACTGGGATTAAAGATATTTAATACTCCGTTACTGATTGGTTTAAATTGGTTTACCATGGTATTTTGTGTTGGTGTATTACTTGAAAAAACAAAAGGGACGATTTGGTTAAAATCCATAATTGGAGCCGGAATAATGACCCTAAGCGATTTCATTATTGAACCTGTAGCAATATCCTTCCACTTTTGGACTTGGGAAAAAACCTCCGTTCCTTTGCAAAACTATTTAGCGTGGTATTTGTTTTCTCTATTGTTTTTATTAATTTTCTTTCGATTCAGGATTGATAAGACGAACAAAGTTGCTCCTTGGCTTTTTGTAATTCAAATCATTTTCTTTCTTTCGTTAAATTTATTAATTTAGACCATTCATTCAGAAATTCATTATGCAGTATTTTCTTTATATTAGTACATTTATTTTTGCCTTTTTATTTATGGAATTTGCTGCATGGTTTGCCCATAAATATATAATGCACGGAGCATTTTGGTTTCTTCACAAAGATCATCACGATGCCGGATATAAGGTATTTCAAAGGAATGACAGTTTTGCATTATTTTTCGCCATACCAAGTTGGTTGTGTATTATGTTGGGTGTTATATATCATTCCAATGTAAGTATATGGTTTGGCTCCGGTATTGCTGCTTATGGTGTTATTTATTTCATCGTACATGAAATATTTATTCATCAAAGAATAAAATACTTTAAGAACTCTGACAACTGGTATTTACGTGGTATACGAAGAGCTCATAAAATGCATCATAAAATTCTTACCAAAGAAGACAGCGTATGTTTTGGAATGCTGTTTGTACCGTTCAAATATTTCCGGGAGGAAAGAAAAAAAAATAATTCTTAACGCTGTAATAACTTAACAATTCTATTTTTACAATAACTTTCAGTTATACTTCTGTGCGACTACAAGTATACGAAATCCAATAGCAGGAGGAGGGTCGTATATTAAATACTAATTTATAATCCATAAATTTCAACTTCTAAAATCCGGCTCATTATTATGAAAAAAGCCTTCTTTTTCTCTTTAATGCTACTTATTACCCCGTTCAGTTATCTGATGGCACAACAAACCCAAGAAGAGTTAAATCAGTATAACAAGGAACGTTTGACTATTCAAAAAAAAGGGATGGCAGTGTTGGGGGCCTGGGCTATTGGAAATATTGCTACCGGCGTGATTGGTTACAAATCAAACGAAGGGTCGGTGGCCAATTTTTATAAAATGAACATTATTTGGAACGGCATTAACCTTGCTTTAGCAGTACCGGGATATATTGGAGCATCCAACGGTAAATACAATCTTTCCCTTCGTAGATCATACAAAGAACAACTTGCACTGGAAAAGTCTTTTATTTTTAATACAGGCCTGGATGTTGCTTATGTGATGGGTGGTCTCTATCTGATTGAGAAATCAAAAACCGAAACCAGTTTATCAAAGAGGAATGAGAATTTGGGATATGGCAATTCAATTCTATTTCAGGGTGGTTTTTTGATGCTATTTGATGCAGCGATGTATGCTATCCATACATCGCATGGTAATAAAAAACTTCCTGATTACCTTGATAAAATTACGATTGGTTACAACAGTGTTGGATTCAGACATCAATTTTGATCTTGTTTGTATCAGCAAGAAAAGCATGTTGTAGAAAATCATCTCCAGCGAGAACGGACAAAAGATAAAACTAGGATAGGGGAGACCTTTACTTTTTTTCTTGTTCAAAAAAAAATTATCTTTGTTCATTCCGATCTTAAATGTTCAATTTATGAGTATTATTTTAGCACCCTCCATTTTAGCTGCTGACTTTGCCAACCTTCAACGCGATATTGAAATAATCAATAATAGTCAGGCAGACTGGTTGCATGTGGATATTATGGACGGTATGTTCGTGCCAAACATTTCCTTTGGAATGCCAGTCATGGCTGCCATTCACAAGCACTCTACCAAACCTCTTGATGTACATTTAATGATTGAAAAACCTGAACGCTATTTGGAAACATTCAGAGATCTTGGTGCTTTTCAGATAACCGTGCACATGGAAACCTGCCCTCACCTGAACCGGACGATTCAACAAATTAAAGAATTGGGATGCAAAGCGGGAGTAGCACTCAATCCACATACCAACATTAATACATTGGAATATAGTATTCGAGATGTTGACTTAGTTTGCCTGATGTCTGTAAACCCAGGTTTTGGCGGACAACAGTTTATTCCCATCGTGTATGAAAAAGTAAGCAGATTAAAAGAAATGATTGTTACCAATGGTGCCCATGCTTTGATAGAACTTGACGGTGGCGTAAATATGGAAACTGGTATAAAACTCATTGAAAGAGGCGCTGATGTATTGGTAGCGGGGAGTTTTATCTTTAATGCTTCTGATCCTGCTGCGATCATTGCAGATTTTAAGAAGAAGCTGGCCAAGCTGGAACAATAACCTCTAAGGTAAAGCCGTTACTATACCGGAATGTTTTTAAGAATTTTCTTTAGTCTTTTATTGTTTTTTTCCCTTGAAAAAACTTTCGCGCAAGAAGCCCTTATAAAAGGACTTATTTCAGGGCATCAGGGGGAACGGCTTTCTAATGTGCACATCACTTGGGTAGAAGGAGGACTATCAGCTTCTTCGAATGAAAAAGGACACTATTCCATTAAAATACAACCAGGATTGGTTACCCTTCGGTTTCGTCTTGAGTTCTATAAAGAAAAGCTTATTTCCCTACAAATTAAACCCAAAGAGAAACATACGTTAGACATTATTCTTGAACCGGAAATAAAAACGCTCAATGCGGTAGTAGTGGAAGGTGAAAAAAATGAAGACGCGAATAGTCGAATGCAAGCAAGTTCGATTAAAATAGATCCGAAAATTCCTAAATACCTTCCTTCCGCTTTTGGTGACTTTAATAAAATATTGGCAACCGTTGGGCTTGGGGTAATGAGTAATTCCGAGCTTTCTTCCCAATATGGAGTAAGAGGTGGAAATTTTGATGAAAACCTGGTATATGTAAATGATATGGAAGTGTATCGTCCCTTTCTTGTTAGGTCAGGACAACAGGAGGGCCTTAGTTTTGTGAATCCTGACATGGTTTCCGATGTAGAATTTTCGGCAGGAGGGTGGCAGGCAAAATACGGAGACAAACTATCCTCGGTTTTGGCCGTGAAATATAAAGAACCAAAAAAATTCAAAGGTTCTGCTACGGCAGGTTTATTGGGGTATGCCGCACATATTGAAAACGCTACTAAAAACCGAAGGATTTCTTATATTGTAGGTGCCAGAAATAAAAATTCGCAATACCTTCTAAATACCTTGCCCGTAAAAGGTCAATACAAGCCGCACTTTTATGATTTACAAGCCATGGTCGTTTTTGATCTTACGAAAAGAAAAGATTCACTTGATTTCGAAAAACGTACTACATTAAGCGTCCTTACCAGCGTAGCCATAAACCGGTATAATATTTTTCCCACCGAAAGTCAGACCACCTTTGGTACATTGGCGAATGCGATGAAATTAGATTTGAATTTCAGCGGAAAGGAAACCATGCAATACAACACTTACCAAAATGGTCTTAAGTTTTCACATAAAGTAAATAATCGGTTACGGTTGGATTTATTAGGATCGTATGTCCACTCTGTAGAGCGGGAATATTCGGATATTGAAACCATTTATAGTTTGTGTGAAGTACAAACTTCTCAGAATGCTGCCAACTTTAACCAATGCATTCTAACTACCGGATCAGGAGCCAATTATGAACATATTCGCAACAGGTTACAAGCTACTGTTATTACCCTTTCACACAAAGGTCAATTTGACTGGAATAAAAAAAATCAGGTTCTCTGGGGAATTACGGAAGGAAATGAAATCATTAAAGACCAACTTTCGGATTATACCTTTAGCGATTCAGCTCAATATGTAACTGTTACCGATACAATTAATAATCCAGGAATAAGTTTGAATACTTTGCGGACACAGGCCTATATTCAAAACACCTGGCGTCCGGACTCGTTCCAGGTCATTACCTACGGCGTTCGCTTTGGTTATTGGACTCTAAATCATCAATTCATTGCCAGTCCGCGTATTCAATATGCGGTAAAACCCAGGGGATGGAAAAGGGATGTAATATTCAAGGCTTCTGCAGGCGTATACCAGCAACCTGCTTTCTACAGGGAAATGTTGATGTATAACGGAACTCTTAACAAAAATATAAAAGCGCAAACCTCCTATCATTTTATTATTGGAATGGATTACAATTTCAAGGTAATAGACAGGAAATTTAAATTTATTTCAGAGGTGTATTATAAATATCTTACCCATGTAGTTCCTTATGACATGAACAATGTTATGCTTCGTTACTATGGTGTAAACAATGCAGTGGCATTTGCAGAAGGAGCGGATTTTAGAATAAGTGGAGAATTTATCAAAGGAGAACAATCCTGGTTTAGTCTCAGTTTTTTAAATACAAAAGAAAACGTTTCCGGACCCTTGGGAGATGGAAGAGGGTGGATTCGACGTCCTACCGATCAAAATATAACAGCAGGTATTTTCTTTCAGGACCATATTCCAAATAATCCAAGTATTAAAGTATTCCTAAATTTAGTTTATGGATCTGGATTGCCTTTTGGCCCGCCTAATACCCCAGCTTTTCGTTCGGCCTTTTCCGGACCGTCGTATAACAGAGTAGACATCGGTTTTTCAAAATTGATCTCTTTTCAGGACAAGGAAAAACTTACCA
>DATHPH010000102.1:0-6917 GCA_035484095.1 Cytophagaceae bacterium
TTTTCAAAAATTCAATTGCTCCTTTTGCACCGGAGTGCACAAATATATTTTCGCATATATCCGATGCTTCGATCATTTTTTGATTGATAAGATTATCAATCTCATTATCATCGATTAACATTACATTATGATATTTCTTAATTGCAACCGTCATCCCTTTAAATTTTCAAAATTTACCGACTGAAAGATATAAAATATATCAAATTATAACAAAATATTACACGGTATTTTATATAACTTTTGCTTGACTTGTTACAAGTCAAATTCTATTCCCTGTGCCAGAGGTAATTGGTTTCCAAAATTGATTGTATTCGTTTGTCTTCGCATATAGATTTTCCATGCATCCGAACCCGATTCTCGGCCACCACCTGTCTCTTTTTCTCCTCCAAATGCTCCCCCAATCTCTGCGCCTGAAGTGCCAATATTTATATTTGCAATCCCACAGTCGGAACCCCAATGCGATAAAAAATTCTCTGTTTCTCCAAGATTGGATGAAAACAATGCCGAAGATAAGCCTTGCTTTACATTGTTCTGCATCCGTATAGCTACATTTACATCTCCTTTATATACTATTAAATATAATATAGGCGCGAATGTTTCTTTTTGAACCGTTTGATAGTCATTGTTTGCTTCTACAATGGCTGGTGTTACATAATGACCTCCTTCCAACTTTTCATTTTTTAAAATGGAACCACCGGCAATAATTTTACCACCTTCTTTTTCTACCTCTTTTAATGCATTTAAAAATGCAACGATTGCCTCTTTGTCTATCAATGGACCAATTAAAGATTCTTTTTCCAATGGGTTCCCGATAGGTAAATTTTCATAGCTTTTTAACAGTCGGGTTTTTACTACTTCATAAACGGATTCATGTACAATTAATCTGCGAGTACTGGTGCAACGTTGTCCACAAGTACCTACGGCACCAAACACAACAGCACGAAGTGCCAAATCAAGATTTGCATTTTCAGTAATGATAATGGCATTATTGCCTCCCAGCTCCAGTAGAGCACGACCAAGTCTTGCACCAACAGCAGCACCAACTTTTTTCCCCATTCTAACAGAACCAGTCGCGGATATAAGCGGCAATCGTTCGTCTGCGGACATCAATTCTCCAATTGAGGCATCTCCTATGACAACGCTGAACACCCCTTCCGGGACATTATTTTTTCTTAAAACTTCCCTAATGATATACTGGCAAGCCAACGCCGAAAGAGGTGTCTTTTCTGAAGGTTTCCAAACACAAACGTCTCCACAAACAGCAGCCAACATTGCATTCCACGCCCATACCGCCACCGGAAAATTGAAAGCCGAAATAATACCTACAACTCCAAGAGGATGATACTGTTCGTACATACGATGCTCCAACCGCTCGGAATGCATGGTTAATCCATACAACTGGCGGGATAATCCCACTGCAAAATCGCATATATCAATCATTTCCTGTACTTCTCCCAACCCTTCCTGTAGTATCTTGCCCATTTCACAAGAAACCAAATGACCTAAGGTTTCTTTATGCAACCGAAGCTGCTCCCCAATTTGACGAACTATCTCACCACGTTTTGGTGCAGGTATTTGCCTCCACACTTCAAATGCTTTCAAGGAGGTTGATATCACTTTTTCGTATTCTTGCGCTCCTGCCATAAAGACCGAGGCTATACGTTTTCCATCTACCGGACTAAACACCTCCTTTGTAAGACCCGAAACACTTTTACCGTATTCCATTCCTGTACTCCAGCATGGGTTGTTTTGTTGGATACCTAGTTTTACAAGCATTTCAGCAATATTAACCATAGTGCAATTTAGATTTTAGTCAATTAATTGTATTGTTTGCTTTTATGAGCATTCTCTTTCTTGGAAAAATTATATAAAAGGCGATACTTTCTGAATATTTTCCCATATAAATGGATTGTAAATTAAACTAAATTTGTATTTTTGCCCCCCTAACAACAGAAATAAATTTTAATCTATGACTACGATTGCATATTTAATTCCGGTTTTTGGTGTAGTAGCACTACTCTATACTTACTGGAAAGCAGCCTGGGTAAACAAGCAGGATGCAGGAAATGAGAGAATGACCGAAATAGCGAAATATATTGGAGACGGTGCTATGGCATTCCTAAAGGCAGAATATAAAATACTTAGCTACTTCGTGGTAATCATGGCATTATTATTAGGTGTGATGGGTGCTACCAATGAAAAATCACACTGGTCCATTGCAATAGCATTTATAATAGGAGCATTTTTCAGTGCCTTAGCAGGTTTTATAGGAATGCGTATTGCTACAAAGGCAAACGTAAGAACCGCTCAGGCAGCAAGAACGAGCTTGTCTAAAGCCTTGAGTGTATCCTTTGGCGGGGGCTCTGTGATGGGAATGGGGGTAGCCGGATTGGCGGTACTTGGCCTTGGTGGTCTTTTCGTAATTCTTTTTACACTTTTTAATCCTAGTGCTGTTGGTTCTCATGAAATGGAGCAAGTAATAGAAATTCTAACAGGCTTTTCTCTTGGTGCAGAATCAATTGCTTTATTTGCCCGTGTAGGGGGCGGTATTTATACCAAAGCTGCTGACGTAGGTGCTGATTTGGTTGGTAAAGTAGAAGCTGGTATTCCTGAAGACGATCCTAGAAACCCTGCTACCATTGCCGACAATGTGGGCGACAACGTAGGCGACGTAGCCGGTATGGGTGCCGATTTATTTGGTTCATACGTGGCAACAGTGCTTGCTACTATGGTACTGGGTCGTGAAACCGATTCAATGGATGCTTTCGGAGGTTATGCGCCAATTCTTCTTCCAATGATGATTGCCGGAACAGGAATTATATTATCAATTATTTCTACGTTCTTTGTTAGAATTAGTGAAAACTCAGGTCTTAATCCTTCTAAAGTACAAAACGCCCTTAATATGGGGAATTATGGTTCCATCATTCTTACTGCTTTAGCTTCCGCTGGATTGGTATTCTGGTTATTGCCTCCTACAATGATTTTGAGAGGAAATGAATTTACAAATGCCGGAGTATACGGTGCGATTATCGTAGGACTTGTAGTAGGAACTTTAATGAGTATTATTACAGAATATTACACTGCAATGGGTAAAAAACCTGTTTTGTCTATCGTACAACAATCGGCTACCGGACATGCTACAAATATTATCGGTGGTTTATCTGTAGGGATGGAATCTACATTACTTCCAATCTTGGTATTGGCCGGTGGTATTTATGGTTCCTTTGCTTGTGCAGGTCTTTATGGTGTGGCGATCGCCGCTGCCGGTATGATGGCAACCACTGCAATGCAATTGGCCATTGATGCTTTCGGGCCTATTGCTGACAATGCAGGAGGTATTGCTGAAATGAGTGAACTTCCAGCCGACGTTCGAGAGAAAACAGATATTTTGGATGCGGTTGGTAATACAACTGCCGCTACCGGAAAAGGATTTGCGATTGCTTCGGCCGCACTTACCTCGCTAGCTTTGTTTGCTGCTTTCGTAGGTATTGCCGGAATTGATGGAATTGATATATACAAAGCACCGGTACTTGCCGCTCTATTTATTGGTGGTATGATTCCATTCATCTTCTCTTCTTTAGCGATTGCAGCGGTGGGTCGTGCGGCAATGGCTATGGTGGAAGAAGTAAGACGTCAGTTCCGCGAAATACCGGGTATTATGGAAGGTAAAGGAAAACCTGAGTATGAAAAATGTGTGGCCATTTCCACACAGGCTTCTCTTCGTGAAATGATGTTGCCGGGAGCAATTGCTATTTTAGCTCCTCTTTTAATGGGCTTCATCTTCGGTGCCGAACCACTTGGCGGTATGTTGGCCGGAGCAACGGTTTCCGGTGTATTGATGGGAATGTTTCAAAACAACGCAGGTGGTGCCTGGGACAATGCTAAAAAATCCTTTGAAAAAGGTGTTGAGATAGTGGTGAACGGTAAAAAAGAAATTTTCTACAAAAAATCGGAACCACATAAAGCGTCGGTTACTGGAGACACCGTTGGTGATCCTTTCAAAGACACTTCTGGTCCTTCGATGAACATTCTTATTAAACTAATGTCTATTGTTGCATTAGTAATTGCTCCTACTTTGGCCACTATGAAATGTGATAAACCAGAAGGATCTGCCATATTAAATCATAAAGATGCAAAAATCATTTCTACTGTAAAAAACGCTGGTGTAAACGAAAACAAATCGATTACCTACTAGTCTTAGTTTTTACTTAAAACAAAAGAGGTCTGGTGTAAAACATCAGACCTCTTTTGTTTTAAGTCCAAGAACCTCATTCTATCCTATCTCAAAAATATGTATATTTAACTCATGAGTACTTCAAAAAAACTTTTTGTGCTGGACGCAATGGCACTTATATATAGAGCGCATTTTGCCTTTAGTAAAAATCCGCGAGTAACTTCGACAGGATTGAACACCTCTGCTGTTTTTGGTTTTACCAATACCCTTTGGGAAGTCATCTCCAAAGAAAAGCCAACCCATATTGCCGTGGCGTTTGATACTCCGGAACCTACGTTTCGTCACGATAATTATGTAGAATACAAAGCCAACCGGCAGGAACAACCGGAAGACATTACGCTGGCAATTCCCTTGGTAAAAAAAATGCTGAAATGTTTTAATATTCCGGTATTAGAAATCCCCGGCTTTGAGGCAGACGATGTAGCCGGCACAATTGCCAAAAGAGCGGAAGCAAATGGATACCAAGTATACCTCATGACAATGGACAAAGATTATTGTCAGCTTGTAACCGAAAATGTTTTTTTATATAAACCTTCCTATATAGGCACAGGATATGAAACCTACAACATTGCAAAAGTACTGGAGAAATTTGGCATAGAAAAAGTATCCCAAGTGATTGACATTCTAGGTTTGATGGGAGACAGCGTTGATAATATTCCAGGCATTCCAGGCATTGGAGAAAAAACAGCCCAAAAACTAATTGCTGAATTTGGTTCAGTGGAAAACCTAATCGCAAATGCGGATAAACTGAAAGGGAAACAAAAAGAAAATGTACTGAATTTTTCCCAACAGGGTTTGATGTCAAAACAGTTGGCAACAATCCATTGCGATGTTCCAATTACCTTTACAGACGAAGATCTCCATTACGACGGTCCCGACAAAGAACAACTTTCGGCACTTTTTGACGAATTGGAATTTCGTAATATGAAAAAGCGAATCTTAGGAGAGGAATATGCCGAGGAAACAATTTCCACCACTTCAAAAACTACTATTCCGAAAACTTCCAAGAAAAAACCAGACCAATCACAGATGTCCATGTTCGGGAGCAGCGAAACAAGTGTAGCGTTTGAAGAAGATGAACTTTTGGAAGAAATCGTACCTAAAATATTTGATACGGTTCATACCGTTCTACACGATTATCATACGATCGATACACCCGGACTTCGGGCAAGTTTAATTCAACATTTGTCAAAACAAAAAGAATTTTGTTTTGACACAGAAACTACCAGCCTTGAAGCCATAGAGGCTGAACTCGTAGGGCTTTCTTTTTCTTATTATCAAAACGAAGCCTTTTATGTCCCTGTTCCGGCGGATAAAAAAGAAGCACAACAATTAATCAATGAATTCAAAATAATTTTGGAAGATCCTTCTATTATGAAAATCGGCCAAAATCTGAAATACGATATTTTGGTTCTGAAAAATTATGAGGTCGAAGTCAAGGGAAAAATATTCGACACAATGCTGGCGCATTACTTGTTTGAACCGGATAAACGACACGGGATGGATGTTCTTGCCGAAAACTATCTGAATTATTCTCCGGTTTCTATAGAAGGTTTGATTGGAAAAAAGAGTGGCCATCAGGGAAGTATGAGAGAGGTGGCGATCGAAAAAATAACCGAGTATGCAGCAGAAGATGCAGATGTAACGTTTAAATTAAAAACAATTTTTGCCCCTATTATAAAACAAAAAAAACTGGAAAAACTTTTTGAAGAAGTCGAAAATCCTTTAATTGAAGTTCTTGCAGATATGGAACATGCAGGAGTGAAAATTGATACGGAAGCACTAAAAGAATTTTCAGGAGAATTATCGAAAGACATTGTGAGTGCTGAAAAAAGGATCTACGAACAAGCAGGTGTCCATTTTAACATTGCCTCTCCAAAACAATTGGGGGATGTTCTTTTTGAAAAATTAAAACTGGATCCAAAAGCAAAAAAAACTAAAACAGGTCAATACGCTACTGGAGAGGAGATCCTAAGTAAACTTGCCTATGAGCATAAAATAGCCCACGATATCATGGAGTATCGTGAACTTCAAAAATTAAAGTCAACCTATGTGGATGCGCTTCCTGCCCTGATAAGTAAAGTCGATCAGCGGGTGCATACTTCTTACAATCAGGCGGTGGCAGCTACGGGAAGGCTAAGCTCTACAAATCCCAACTTGCAGAATATTCCGATTCGTACGGACAGAGGAAAAGAAATTCGCAAGGCTTTTGTTTGCAAAGATGACCAGCATCTCATTCTTTCTGCCGATTATTCACAGATTGAGCTTAGAATTATGGCCGCATTCAGCAAAGAAGAAAACATGATCAATTCATTTAAAAATGGCATTGACATTCACTCTACTACCGCAAGTAAAGTATTTAAAGTAGGGTTAGACGAAGTAAATTCTGATATGCGAAGAAAAGCCAAAATGGTCAACTTTGGAATCATTTATGGTATATCGGCCTTTGGCCTTGCCCAAAGGCTTGATATTCCCCGCAAAGAATCATCTGAAATTATTGAAGCTTATTTTGACCAATTTCCTGCCATTAAAACATACATGGACGAGGTTGTGAACAAAGCAAGAGAGCAAGAGTTTGTAGAAACTATTTTGGGCAGAAGAAGATATTTGGCGGACATCAATTCCAGAAATGCCACCCTTCGCGGATATGCAGAACGAAATGCCATTAATGCTCCGATTCAAG
>DATHPH010000103.1:0-8265 GCA_035484095.1 Cytophagaceae bacterium
CAATACAGATACTCAGGTAGATGCCATTCGCAATTCCATAGAAGAGGAAGTCTGGAAGGCTAGCCAACAAGAGGTATGGATGAAAGAAGGGATGCAAAACAAGGAATGGATTTTGCTTGATTATGCAGATGTTGTAGCGCATATATTTCGAACAGACCGCAGAGAGTTTTATGGTCTAGAAGATTTATGGGGAGATGCTGAAATAACAGTATTGGACGATGACACTGCACAAGCAACGAAACGCCCCCCTAAAGAAGTAAAAATAAAAACATTGGTTAAGGAGAAGAAAGCAAAAACAAAACCCAATGTAACAGTAGCCAAAAAAAGTACTGCTACTAAAAAAAAGAAGTCTTCTAAATAATTCAACAAGAGAAATTAATAAAAAAAACATGGAAGAAAATCAGGATAAAAAACAAGATAGAAATAATCTTAAGAAAAAAAATCCATTGTCGAATAACCCACTCAACCCAAAACCGGGAGGGGAACGTCCAAGTTACCAAATATGGATTATTGTTTCCTTATTGACTGTTATATTCGGAGTCATGTGGTTTGGGAGACAAGGATCTATTAAGAGTATCACAAAGAAAAGATTCGAAGAGATGTATTTACGCCACGATGTGAAGAAAATTGTTGTGGTAAAAAATGATTTCGTTGAAATAACCTTAAAAGAATCTGCATTAAAAAATTCCGTTTATAAGGATATTGTATCCGACAATGGTTTATTTTCAATGACCCAAGGTCCACAGGCGCAATTTGAAGTGAGCTCTTCGGAGAAATTTGAAGAATATCTTGACAAATTAAATAAGGACAAAAAGGTAGAAGAAAGTGACCGCATACCGTGCGAAATTGAAAATAATCGTTCTGATGTATCAGGGCAATTAATCAGCTGGGGAATGTTGTTGTTAATATTTGTAGGCTTTTGGTATCTCATGAGAAGAGTGACCAACGTTGGCCCCGGTGGGCAAATATTTAACATTGGAAAATCCCGGGCCGCCTTATTTGACGCAGAAAGTAAAGTAAAAATAACCTTTGCAGATGTTGCAGGACTTGAAGAAGGGAAAGAAGAAGTGAAAGAGATTGTAGACTTCCTGAAAAACCCTACCAAGTTTACCAAACTGGGTGGAAAAATCCCAAAAGGTGCTTTGCTGATAGGCCCTCCGGGTACAGGTAAAACTTTATTGGCAAAAGCAGTAGCAGGAGAAGCCGGCGTTCCTTTCTTTTCACTTTCCGGATCCGATTTCGTAGAAATGTTTGTAGGTGTTGGAGCTGCCCGTGTAAGAGACTTATTTAAACAAGCAAAAGAAAAAGCTCCCTGTATCATATTCATTGATGAGATTGATGCGGTAGGTCGTTCAAGGGGGAAAGGTTCTATGCCTGGTGCTAACGACGAAAGAGAAAATACTTTAAATTCATTGTTAGTGGAAATGGATGGTTTTGCTACTGACTCTGGCGTTATCATTCTGGCCGCTACAAACCGCCCTGATGTATTGGATCCGGCTTTGTTGAGACCGGGCCGTTTTGACAGACAGATTTCTATTGACAAACCTGATTTAGTAGGAAGAGAAGCCATTTTTAAAGTACATCTTAAACCAATAAAATTAGCTCCGGAAGTCGATCCTAAAAAACTTGCCGCACAAACTCCCGGTTTTGCGGGAGCTGAAATCGCCAACGTATGCAACGAAGCAGCGCTTATCGCTGCCCGTAAAGACAAAGAGCAGGTGGGCATGCAAGATTTCTATGATGCCATCGATCGCGTCATAGGAGGATTAGAAAAGAAAAATAAAATTATTTCTCCTGACGAAAAGAAAATTGTGGCCTATCATGAAGCCGGACATGCTGTAGCAGGTTGGTTTTTAGAACATGCCGACCCTTTGGTAAAAGTGAGCATCGTCCCTCGCGGTATAGCGGCTTTAGGCTATGCACAATATTTGCCTAAAGAGCAGTTCTTATACACCACAGAACAACTACTGGACGAAATGTGTATGACATTGGGCGGCAGAGCGGCAGAAGAAATTGTGTTTGGAAAAATATCGACTGGTGCATTAAGTGATTTGGAGCGCATAACTAAAATGGCTTACGGAATGGTCACTATATATGGTATGAACGATAAATTAGGAAATGTTTCTTATTACGATTCCAAACAAAGCGAGTATTCTTTTAACAAACCATATTCTGAAGCAACTTCTGAAACAATCGATGAAGAAGTAAGAAAGATTATAAGTGGCGCTTACGAACGCAGTAAAAAACTATTGAATGATAGAAGACAAGCGTTGGAAATTATTGCTCAGGAGTTATTAAAAAAAGAAATTATTTTCCAATCAGATTTGGAAACCCTCATTGGTAAAAGACCTTTTGATAAGCAAACAACTTATCAGGAATTCACAAACCGGAAGTCGGAAGACAATAAGGAAGAGGTTCATCCTTCTGAAAACGGTACCGCTGTAAAAAACGAAATTGATATCAGTAAATCAGATGAGTAGTTCATCTCGTGAAATTATATTAAATCAGGTAAGACATGCACTGACTCAAAAAGCAGAGTTGAATGCTAAACCTGATTTGCATGCACCTATTTATTTTAAACCGGCGAATAAATCTTCGTTAGATTTCTTCACCGAAAATTTCCAAAAAACAAAAGGCCAATTGTTTTTATGTAAAAATGAGGCAGCCTTCCCTGCTGTTTTTGAACCGCTCGTTAAGCAAAAAGCATTTAACCATATTTTTGCTTGGGAAGAAAAAATTATTTCACTTCTAAATCGGACGAAAGTATCCTTTTCTTCATCAAGTCAGGATAATTTCGTCCAAGCAGACTTAGGCGTTACTTCCTGTGAAAGTCTGATAGCACGAACAGGAAGCATATTGTTCTCCTCTGCTACCGCTTCCGGAAGACGACTAAGCATTTTCCCACACACCAATTTAGTAATTGCCTACACATCGCAACTAAAAGAGGATATTATTGATGGGTTGAAAGAAATAAAAACTTCTCACAAGGAATTGCCTTCCATGATTTCGCTTACCAGCGGTCCGAGCAGAACGGCAGACATAGAAAAGACGTTGGTTTTAGGTGCACACGGCCCTAAAGAATTAATTCTTATACTCATTAATGACACTTCCATTTGACAATCTTCCGGCAGGCAAAAAAATTTATTTTGTTTCCGATTTTCATCTCGGTGTCCCAAATTATGATTCGAGCCTTGAACGAGAGAAAAAAATAGTTCGCTGGCTTTCCATAGTTGAAAAAGATGCCGAGGCTATTTTTCTCATGGGAGATGTTTTTGATTTTTGGTTTGAATTCAAACATGTTATTCCCAAAGGATTTATTCGATTGCAGGGAAAACTCGCAGAAATAACAGACAAAGATATTCCTATCTATTGGTTTACCGGAAATCACGATATGTGGATCTTTGATTATTTCACAAAAGAATTGAATATTAAAATATTTCGAGACCCGGAAGTACTCGTTTTAAATAATAAAAAACTATATATAGGGCATGGCGATGGTTTAGGTCCGGGAGATCATATTTACAAAGCCATTAAGAAAATTTTCCGAAATCGTTTCTTTCAAGAATGGTTTAGAGTTACTCCTGCTTCCATAGGAATGGGGATTGCAAAATTCTGGTCAAACAGCAGCAGAATTTCAGGTCTCAAAAAAGAAAAATTCTTAGGGGATAAGGAGTGGCTATTTATTTATTCAAAAGAACTGGAAAGCAAAACACATCACGATTATTATATTTTCGGACATCGTCATTTACCTTTGGATTTAGAAATAAACTCTAACAGCCGATATATTAATCTTGGGGAATGGGTAAACCATTTTACGTACGCTGTATTTGACGGCAATCAAGTACGTTTATTGGAATACAAAGAGTAACCGTTTAAAATTTACTTTTTCACACCAAGTATTATCTTCCTTATTTATATAATTGTTTTGCAATTACTATTTTTTGAATTTCAGAAGTCCCTTCTCCAATAGTACATAGTTTAGCATCCCGGTAAAATTTTTCAGCGGGATAATCTTTGGTATAACCGTACCCTCCAAAAATTTGCAACGCATCGTTGGCTACTTTTACAGCGACCTCCGAAGCATAATATTTTGCCATTGCAGATTCTTTGGTCACATTAAGCCCTTTGTTTTTCATATCTGCGGCACGGAATATCAACAAACGCGCCGCTTCAATTTCTGTAGCCATATCCGCCAGTTTGAAAGAAACCCCTTGAAAAGAAGAAATCGTTTTCCCAAACTGTACCCGCTCTTTTGAATAGGCCAAAGCTGCCTCGTAAGCTCCTTGTGCTATACCCAGGGAAAGAGAAGCTATAGAAATTCTTCCTCCGTCCAACACTTTCATCGCCTGAATAAATCCATCTCCATCCGTACCAAGCACCTTATCTTTATGCACCCTGCAATTGTCAAAAATTAACTCAGTAGTTTCAGAGGCACGCATACCCAGTTTATTTTCTTTTCTTCCATGGGTAAACCCGGGAGTACCTTTTTCAATTATAAAAGCAGTAGCTGCCCGATGTGATCCGGGTTCAGAAGTACGGGCTATAAGGACACAAACATTTCCGCTCTTCCCGTGGGTAATAAAATTTTTCGCTCCATTTATCACCCAATAGTCCCCGTCTTTTACTGCTACCGTTTTCATGTTGCCGGCATCAGAACCTGTGTTTGGTTCGGTAAGTCCCCACGCTCCAATCCATTCTGCAGAAGCCAGTTTTGGCAAATATTTCTTTTTCTGCTCCTCGTTGCCAAAATACATAATATGTCCGGTACAAAGTGAATTGTGAGCCGCCATAGAAAGTCCGATAGAGCCATCCATTTTTGAAAGCTCTTCGATAGCCGTTACATATTCAAAATACCCGAAACCGGAGCCACCGTATTCTTGCGGTACCAATACACCCATTAATCCTAAAGCTCCTAATTTTTTAAATGTTTCTATAGGAAATTGCTGACTCTCATCCCATTCCATCATATTTGGACGAATGTGTTTTGCTCCAAAATCACGAACCATCTGAGCAATCATTACCTGGTTCTCATTCAATATAAAATCCATAAAAATCCTTTTTTTACTAAACGCTTGTTCAAAGGTTTTGTTACAATGCACCTCTTCAATATTAGCATATTTCTATTATAAAGCATATTTTTGACCCTTAATATTTTAATCCGACATAAATGAAAATAGCTGTAGTAGGAACAGGTTATGTGGGACTTGTATCAGGAACATGTTTTGCTGAAACAGGAAATAATGTAACCTGCATTGATATTGACAAAGAAAAAGTTGCCCAAATGAAAAATGGAATCATCCCCATTTATGAACCGGGTCTTGAAGAATTGTTTAAAAGAAATATTGAAGAAGGGCGAATTAGTTTTTCTACAAATCTGGAAGAAGGAATAAAAAATGCTGAAATTATTTTCCTTGCCCTTCCCACTCCTTCCGGCGATGATGGCTCAGCCAATTTGAGTTATATCATGAATGTAGCCGAACAACTTGGAGGTTTATTGGAACAGTATACTGTCATTGTAGACAAAAGCACTGTTCCTGTTGGAACTTCCGCAAAAGTGGAAGCCGCTATTGCCAAAAAATGTAAAGTTGATTTTGATGTAGTGTCAAATCCTGAATTTCTAAGGGAAGGTGTCGCCGTAGACGACTTTATGAAACCAGATAGAGTTGTTATTGGTACAAGTTCGGAAAAAGCAAAAAAAGTAATGGAGAAGTTATATTCTCCATTTGTGCGTCAAGGAAATCCAATTTATATAATGGATGAAAAATCGGCAGAACTTACCAAATATGCCGCCAATGCTTTTCTTGCCATGAAAATTTCTTTCATGAATGAAATCGCCAACCTGGCAGAAATAGTAGGCGCGGATGTAGATAAAATAAGAAAAGGAATTGGCTCTGACAGCAGAATTGGCAAACAATTTTTGTATGCCGGTACAGGATATGGTGGCAGCTGTTTTCCTAAAGATGTAAAGGCTCTGGCCAAAACCTCGGAAGATTACAATTTTGATTTTAAAATTCTTAACGCTGTAATGGGTGTAAATAAGAATCAAAAAACAATTCTAATTCCGAAGGTGAAAAGATATTTTCAAAACAACTTAAAAGGAAAAACGATTGCATTGTGGGGCTTAGCCTTCAAACCCAATACCGATGATATCCGGGAAGCTCCTGCACTGGACATTATTGAAGAATTATTAAAAGAAGGAGCCATTGTCAATGCTTTTGATCCGGAAGCGATGGAAAATGTGCGTAAGGTGATGGGATCTAAAATTAATCTCACCGAAAAATCTTACCAGGCACTCGACGGGGCGGATGCACTAATCATTGTTACTGAATGGAATGAATTCCGACTCCCGGATTTTGAAAAAATGAGTAAGCTTTTGAAAAACAAAGTCATTTTTGATGGAAGAAATTTATTTGAAAACGAACAGATGATGGAACTGGGTTTTCATTACGAATCGATAGGTCGTCAACCTGTTACTCATTCCTAAGTTAGTTAAGAAAATTTCAAAATATGTTTGCATCCAAAAAAAGAGTTCTAATAACCGGTGGAGCAGGATTTCTAGGTTCTCATTTATGCGATCGCTTTATTAAAGAAGGATACCATGTTATTGCCATGGACAACCTTATTACAGGAGACCTTAGAAATATTGAACACCTTTTCAAACTTCCGGAGTTTGAATTTTATCACCATGATGTTTCAAAATTCGTATTCGTCCCGGGCGAATTGCACTACATTCTTCATTTTGCTTCGCCTGCAAGTCCGATTGATTATTTGAAAATTCCAATACAAACCTTAAAAGTTGGCTCCTTGGGAACACATAATTTGCTGGGCCTTGCAAAAGCTAAAAATGCCCGAATGATTATTGCCTCTACTTCTGAAGTCTATGGCGACCCTACAGTTCATCCACAAACAGAAGATTATTGGGGCAACGTAAACCCAATAGGGCCTCGTGGTGTGTACGATGAAGCCAAACGTTTTCAGGAAGCCATGACAATGGCCTATCATACTTTCCACCATCTTGAAACAAGGATTGTAAGAATCTTCAATACCTATGGACCCCGCATGCGTCTGAACGATGGACGTGCATTGCCTGCCTTTGTAGGACAAGCATTGCGTGGCGAAGACATTACGGTATTTGGCGACGGTTCGCAAACCCGTTCTTTTTGTTATGTGGACGATTTAGTGGAAGGTATTTATCGTTTGTTGATGAGTGATTATGTCTATCCTGTCAACATTGGGAACCCTGTGGAGATTACAATAAAAGAATTTGCCGAAGAGATTATCAAACTTACCGGTACAAAACAAAAAATTATTTACAAACCTCTTCCTACAGACGATCCAAAGCAACGAAGACCGGATATTTCGAAAGCAAAAGAAATTTTAAATTGGGAACCAAAGGTAGACCGGGCTACCGGTTTAAAAATCACCTACGAATATTTTAAATCACTTCCCGAGAAAGATATTGTGCCGAAGGAATTTTATTAATGAATTGAATTTATGTCCTTATTCCCAACAAGACGGAAGACGGTTTTCCGGGAATAAGGACAATTGAAGCTACTTCCTATTTTTTTTTTGATGTTAACTTCCCTAATCATCTGTATGCCTCTCAAATTGGCCATCTTCTGAGTTGTCTGCCTTAAATCACTTTGCCATTTCATATCGCTGAAACCCACCGCTAAGATCATATACTTTCCGAAAACCTTTTCGTTTCATTCTTCTTGCTGCCAACGGACTTCTATGACACGTCTGACAATATACAAAAGCCAATTTTTCCCTGTTCAAACTATCTACTTTTTTACCATACCTGAAAGACAAATAACTTGCATTAACTGCTCCCGGAATATGTATTTTGCGGTATTCTTTTGGGGTCCTAACATCAATAAGATAATAATTCGCACTGTCTTTAAGCATTGTTTTGTATTGAGCGGAACTTAGTTTTTCGTATATGAAATTTCTAGAATTTTTCACATTAAAACATCCTGACAAAAATAACATCGCAAATACCACAATTGAAAATAACGTAGAGATCCTATTCATAAAACCATTTTACATCCGTAAAGAACTAAAACAAAATAAATTTTACACTTCCTTATTCTTTACCCTTCTCGCCTACAAATACCTGAGATTGATTTTTAAAGAGTACATTGAAGGTAGTCAATGAACCATAAATTCTGGTGATGTATTGCTGCATTTCCACTTTTTCTGAATCGTCCAATTTAGAATGCGCATTTATCTTTTGTTCCAACACACGAAGTCGATCGCGCAACA
>DATHPH010000104.1:0-2306 GCA_035484095.1 Cytophagaceae bacterium
TTTTTATTAAAAAAAAATAACTCAATAATTCAATTATTTTTAAAATTCTTAGGAAGAATAAAAGAATTACTTTTAAAATAAACTCATTTGACCATTGCCTGGTCGACAAAAAGAACTAAGATCAAAAGGGGGTAATTTGAGCCCGTCCATGTATTTGTTTTTTGAAATCCTAAATATATCCCTAATTGCATCTGCGACCTTGCCTTCTCCTTTCATCCTTTTACCATAACGACTATCGTTCAATTTTCCTCCATGACAATCTGCAATTTGATGAAGTATTTTTTCAGCACGATCTGGGAAAGCCTTCAGTACCCAATCCGTGAAAATATCGGCAATGGATCCATTTAGTCTTACAATTGTATAAGCAGCAGAAAGCGCCCCTTTTTCAGCGGCTATCTTAATTATTTCTGGAATTTCATGGTCGGTAAGCCCGGGTATTATGGGTGCTACCATTATGTTTACAGGAATACCATTTTTAGATAATTCTTCCACTACTTTCATTCGCTTTAACATGGAAGCAGTGCGAGGTTCTAATTTTAATCTTATTTCTTCCCGAAGTGAGTTAATAGAAATACTTACATGTATCAAGTTTAAAGAAGCCATTTCCTTCAATAAGTCCAAATCTCTCAATATCAGACTGTTTTTAGTAATCATACTCAAAGGGTTTTTATATTTCAAACATACTTCGAGCATTTGTCGGGTAAGTTTATACTTCCTCTCCGCCGGTTGATAACAATCGGTATTGCCGGAAAACATGATAGGAAAAGGAACCCAATTGGGATTATCAAAAGTTTTACTTAATAAATGAGCGGCATTTTTTTTTACAATAATTTTACTTTCAAAATCTATTCCGGCGCTGTATCCCCAATATTGGTGACTGTTTCGTGCGTAACAGTAAACACAGCCATGTTCACATCCCTGATAAGGATTCATAGAATAACCCATTCCTAAATCAGGACTGTTTACTTTATTGACAATTTTTTTTGAGTTCTCAGTAAAAAATTCCGTTTTTATATCACTTGTTAGAAAGGGTTCATCCAGCCCTTCTACATTTTCTGTCGTAAAGGCTTTTTTCAAATAGGGATTATCTGTATTCTTTTGAGCTCCCCTTCCCTTTCGGTAATTTACATGTTCTATGGTCATGAATTAAAATTACCAAATAATTTAGTAATAAACTAATTTATTTGGTAATTAAACACGCAACCTTAAGCATAACAAATGAAGCGAATTCTTTCATAGGTTTAAGTCTTGTATTTTAAAGAAGCATAAACTATAAAGCAAGGTCAAACCTGGTTTGTAATTTTTGATTCGGAAAATAGTCAACCTATTTAATAAGTATTGCCAAAGTATTTTTTGAAAGAATATAAAGTAAAACCTAAATCTAGGAAGGGTATAATATCCAAAAGAAATGCATTTCTAAACATTCGTTTTCTGAAACAACTTTAAGAAGGAATAATAGAAAAATAAATTTCAAAAAGGTAATTTAATCACCTGATTTCTTAAACTATCGCTTATTTATTTTTATAAAAAAGGAATAAACATTTAGCTTTGCAAATTAAGGTGCCATAAAGTACAAGGGAATTGCATCGTAACTTTATGGATAGACATTTTAACTCTATAAAATTGGAAGAAAAAAAAATATACTTGGTTCGACACGGTCAGACAGATTATAATTTAAAAGGATATGTACAAGGCAGTGGTGTTGATTCTGATATAAATCAAACAGGAAAAAAACAAGCGGATAAATTTTTCGAACACTATAAAAATATTCCATTTAAAAAAGTATATACTTCAAAGTTAAAACGGAGTATTCAATCTGTTCAATCCTTTATTGATAAAGGTATTCCACATGAATCATACGAAGAATTGAATGAAATAAATTGGGGAAATAAAGATGGGAAAGAAGTTAGTTTTGGCGACAATACCTATTACTGGGGAATGGTAAAAAAATGGCGTGAAGGAGACCTTGGTTTTAAACCAGATGGAGGCGAAAGTCCCAGGGATTTGCAGGAAAAACAAAAAAAAGTGATGAATATCATTTTAGCACAAAAAGACGAGGATATTATTTTGATATGTATGCATGGAAGGGCTATGCGAATACTCCTTTCAACGCTTCTTCGTCAAGATCTTAGGAACATGGATTCCTTTCATCATGAAAATCTTGGATTGTATATTTTAACCTATAATGGGAACGATTTTGTAATAGAAAAATCAAACGATAATAAACATTTGTTGTAGAACAATGTTATAAGTTGTAAATTGCAAAGAATAAATTTAAAAATTAATGTCTTCAAAAAGCACCAAAT
>DATHPH010000105.1:0-1976 GCA_035484095.1 Cytophagaceae bacterium
ATTTCAAAAAACAGGAAGTGCGAAATATGGTGGAATATGTAAAATTGGATCCGGTAGAAGACTTGATGAAACACATTATACAGGATTTATACGAACGAAAAATACAATCGATCCTCGTAGAGGGAGGAACTATTTTGTTAACTTCCTTTATAAAGAAAAGTTTGTGGGACGAAGCCAAAATATTTCGAAGCAATCAGGTATTCGGTTCCGGTATCGAAGCACCTTTGATAAGAGGAAGATCAATGAATACCGATAAGATTGGAATAGACGAATTGATGGTATATCGGAAATAATAAAGTCACTTAGTCCCTGTTCAAGTAAATGCTTACCTAAGGGAACTTCTGGTTTTGAAAATAAGTTTCCCAATCCTATAATGATTGTAAAATAAGCCGGCTCCTCTTGTTAAATTTGGTATAAAATTTGAAATTAGCATTTAAAAATTATTTCTATGAAAAAATTATTGGCAGCATCCACCTTCCTTTTCATATTCTTCGCCGGTTTTACCAATTCCTTTGGACAAAATTTTAAGTTTGAAAAAACAACACACGACTTTGGTATTATAAAATCCGGCAATGACACCCTTTGGACAGACTTCAAATTTACCAACGATGGTACAGAACCCTTGATGATTTCGGATGTTAAAACATCCTGTGATTGTACTCTGGCCAAATGGCCTAAAACTGCCATACAGCCCGGTCAATCCGGCATTATCAAAGGTGGTTTTAAAATAGAAGGAAAATCCGATGCCTTCACAAAAAATCTTATCATCATGGCCAATACCACCCCGGGAACAACTTTTTTAACAATCAAAGGATTGATTGTGCAGAATAAGTGAACTATTTTAACATTATTTTTATTTGCTAATGGCTAACTCATTTTTTCTTTTAGCCATTTATACTTTTCAATTATTTTTTGATCTTTCGATTTAAGCCCGTCAACGACAAGATGATTTAAAATATCTATAAGTTCTTTCGAGTTTTGTTTTTTTCTGATTTCACCAATCAGATCAACATAGTAGTGACCATCTGTTTCATCCTTTTTGACAAACATATAATCGTTGTAGAAATTTCTGTGTTTTATTTGAGTATTCCCTCTTGTTGGCAAAAATTCTTCGTCAAGACTTTGATCTAAAATGATTCTAGGGAATTTGGATTCTTTTTCGAGAAGAGCCGCTCTTACGAGAGCCGGACCAAAGATAAATTCTGAGGTATGAATAACCTTACCATATACCATTGCTCCTCTTGCAACTAATTTATATTTCAAAAATTTAATTAAAATTTCTGTTATAAGCTTTAATTGTCTAGTAGACAAAGCTGGCCTTCCAATTGAAATTACAATGCTATCAGAAAAATATGTACACTGAATATTATCATATTTATATTCATTAATTATTAGAGTTATTTCTAAAAATAATTGAGTTATCTCTTTTGCATCAAGTATTTCATTTTTAACAATGTTGCTAAATCCGAGTATATCAAAAAAGCATACAGTTCTATTTTCGTAATTCATATTTATATTTCTTCGGCAAAATAGCTTCCATCAATAAAACACTAAATCTTACCTTATAAAATATTTTCCTTCTTCGCTTCTTCCAACAATTTATTTTTCTCAACAGGTACCACGCCCACCTGTTCGCATACCAATCCACCGGCAAGATTTGAAAGGGCGGCAATGGTCTTTGCCGAAAGGCCTAAGGCCAAACAAAGGGCGGCAATGCTCACGACGGTATCCCCTGCTCCTGAAACATCGGCTATCTTACGAACATGTGCCGGAAGATGAATTTTCTCTTTTTCATTTTGAATGTAAACGCCATTTTCAGAAAGAGTAATCAAGACCGACTCCAATTTCATTTGGTCTTTTAGCATTTGGACCGATTTTTCTATTTCTGTCACTTCATGTAGGTCGGTATCTAGCTTCAATCCTTCCTTCATTTCCTTTTTGTTTGGTTTAAACAAAGAAGCTTCTTTATAGTGCAT
>DATHPH010000106.1:0-4385 GCA_035484095.1 Cytophagaceae bacterium
ATTGTTCTTTGGTCGGTTTTTTAGCATCCCCGTACAGAGAGATAACCGGTAATCCGGTTTTGACATCCAATTCATTTTTTATTTTTTCTCCTGCATCTGCTGTCCCCCGGAAACCATGTTCCGGTGAGAAGATTTTTTTTATAGAAATGCCGGAAGCCAAAAGAGTATCGACCAAATGTGTTTTTCCTACAAGCGAAGAAGGATTGACCATGAGTGCAATTCTTTTGTCTTGCAACAAAGGAATATACCGTGCACATTGTTCGGCACCTGTTGTAATTTTTTTCTGACTTATTCCCTTGCCATAACACAGAAAAAAAACTACTATTAAAAGGAAAAGTGTTTTTTGTTTCATTTTTAGTAACTTCACAGCACAAAAATAAAACCATTTTTGAATCTATACCTGTTTATATCAAAAAGAATACGGAAGGGAAATAAAGGGTCATTTTCGGCTACTGTTTCCTATATCGCCATAATTACGGTTGCGCTGGGAATGGCGGTCCTAATTATCTCATTCGCAGTACTCGATGGGTTTAAAAAGGAAATTAGAAATAAAATGTTTAGTCTGGGTGGTCATTTGCAAGTGACCATGGCAGATAACAAAGAGTCGTACGAAGAAAATCCTTTTTCTATTAATACAGATTTGTATCGTCACTGGAGGGAACTACCCGATATCGCACATCTTCAATCCTATTACCATAAGGCAGGTCTTTTGCAGACAAAGGACGAAGTAATGGGGGTTATTTTAAAAGGTATCGGAAAAGATTACGATAAATCTAAACTGGAAAGTAATTTAATAGAAGGAAGTTTTTTTAATCAACATGATTCACTTCCATCCAGGGAAATTATTGTCAGTAAAAAAATAGCAGGCATTCTTAAATTAAAGGTAAGAGATTCGGTCTTGATGTATTTTGTACAAAACCCACCAAGATTTCGGCGGCTGGTAGTAAAAGGAATCTATGAAACAGGACTGGAGGAGTTTGACGAGCAAATTATAATAGGAGATATTCGTCTCATTCGACAATTGAATAACCAGGGAGATACGCTGGTAGGAGGCTATGAAATTTTTGTAAAAGACTTCGATAAGATAGACCTTGCCTACAAAGAAATATACGATGCGATGGATTTTGATATGCAGGTAGAAAAAATCACCGATAAATATCCTCAGGTTTTTGATTGGCTGCAACTTTTGGACAGAAACGTACTTTTGTTTCTTGTCATTATTTTGCTGGTCGCTAGTTTTAACATGGTATCCAGCGTTTTCATCATGATCATGGAAAGGACTACGATGATTGGAATATTGAAAGCAATGGGTGCTACGAATGCGCAAGTACGTGCCATTTTCCTCTACAATGGATTAATCATTATTTTGAAGGGACTTATCTATGGCAACCTGGTTGGTATTAGCCTTTGTTATTTACAGGCGGTGTTTCATTTATTTCCTTTGGATCCCGAAAACTATTATATGAATTCTGTACCCATTTCGCTGGACTGGTATACGATTTTTGCATTAAATTTGCTGACCTTTATCGTTATAACAATCGTTCTGTTTCTTCCGGTAGTGGTTATATCGTATATTCGGCCCGTGAAAAGTATTAGGTTTAATTAAAAAAGTAACGTTTGAAAATGAAAAAGTTAAGTTTGTTTGGTGTATTAGTTTTCTTATTTTTTATAACTGCAGTAAATAGTTTTTCTTATTCAATTAAAGTAAAGGTGAATGGCTTAAAAGATTCCACCTGTTATTTAGGACATTATTTCGGACAAAAACAATATACTCCTGTAGATACAGCGAAGGCCGATGCTACAGGGAGTTTTACATTTTCCAAAAAGAAACCACTCAAAGAGGGGGTCTACCTGATTATCATTCCCGATACCTATTTTGAACTTATCATAGGTCCGGAACAAGATATAAAAATAGAAACGGATACGAGTAATCTTGTATACAATATGAAGACGAAAGGGAGTCAGGAAAATGAAATTTTTTACAATTTTCAAAAAATGATGATTGATAAGAGTAAGGAAGGACAGAAATTGGTGGACGCACAAAAAGCTACAAAAAATCAGGACAGTATAAAAATATACAAAGAGAAAGTGACGGTTATTCAAAATTATATTAAGGATTATCGTAATACGATGTTTAAACAATATCCTACAACCCTTACTGTAAAATTATTGAGGGCAGCAGAAGAACCGGAAGTGCCTGAATTTAAAACACCCGAAGGCAAAGTGGATTCGCTTAGATCCTATTATTATTATAAGAATCATTTTTTTGATAATTATGATTTTTCAGACGAACGAATGTTGCGCACTCCCATATTTATTCCTAGAATTGATCGGTATATGAAAGATATGACGATTCAGGTTCCCGATTCTATTAATAAATCGGCTGATAAATTAATAGCAAAAGCAGCGGCCAATAAAGATATTTATAAGTATTGTGTTTCGAATATTACCAATACCTATGAAACCTCCAATATGATGGGTATGGACGCTGTTTTTGTGCACATGGCCGATGAGTATTACCTGAAGGGAAAATGTTTTTGGGTAGATACCGCTGTGGAAAGAAAAATTAAAGAGCGTGCTGAAATACTGCGGCCTTTATTGTTAGGTAAAATATGCCCTAATACATTTTGCGCCGACACTTCCGGAAATTATGTTCCTCTTCATACCATTAAAGCAAAATATATTGTAGCTATTTTTTGGGATGCTGACTGTGGACATTGCCAAAAAGAAGTTCCTAAACTATTTACCATTTACAATGAAAAATTGAAAGCGAAAGGTGTGGCTATATACGCTGCTACTATAGAACGTGATAATAAAAGCTGGACAAAGTTTTTAGTGAGTAAAAAATTATTTGCTCCTGGCTGGTATAATGTTCGCGATCAATTCAACCACACCGATTTTCATAAAACCTTTGACGTGTACAGTACTCCTGTTATTTATATTTTAGATGAGAATAAGAAGATAATAGCAAAGAGAATTGGCGTAGATCAGATTGAAGATTTTCTCATAAACTATGAGAAAAAAGGAAAAAAATAATAGAATTCTTTTGTGACTAAAGAATTTCGAATTCCTTATAGGCAATGTTCTTTTGTAAATAATTGATTGTTGATTTAGAAAATAACTAAGCGTGTTTTTTGAATTTTTAAAAAGCACGCTTAGTGGTTTATACAAAGTTGTAAGATGTATCGTAACAGTAAACTTTTAGTTGTTGTCTTTATTATTTCCATACTCAAGATAAGTGCGCAACAATCTTCCCCCGCAGAAAAGTATGCCAACAGTATTAACGCTGCCGATGCTTCTAGGCATCTTCATATACTGGCTGCCGATTGGATGGAGGGAAGAGAAACAGGAGAGCCCGGGCAAAAGCGGGCAGCGGAATACCTGGCGGATCAATTTAAAAAAATTGGATTAAAGCCTGTTGTGAAAGATACCGGTATAGGGTATACCTATTTTCAGAAAATAGATCTCGAAAAAAGAACATGGAAGGATGTTTCGATTAAGGTGGATACAATGAAGAAGAAATTTCTGGAAGATTTTTATCTATATGGGGATTTTGATGTGCCGAACGAGGAAAAAACCGCTTTGGCCTTTGTTGGATATGGGATAGACGCACAAAATTATTCCGATTACAAATCTTCCAAAGGGAAATTTTATAACGATATTAAAGGAAAAACGGTTATATTATTTTCCGGAGAACCTATGACAAATGGAATTTCTGCCGTTACCAAAACGAATACGACTTCCATTTGGGCGAATGATTGGAGAAAGAAAGTGACCACTGCCAAAGAGTTAGGGGCAAAAAATGTAATTGTGATAATAGGAAATGCAGACAACGATTTTAAAAACAGGCTTGAGCAAATAAAAGGACATTTGAAACAACCGACACTTGCTTTTACGCATAAGCAAAGAGCAAGCAGTGCTATTTTTGTTCCGGTAAGTTTAGCCGCTCAAATGCTTGGAATGACTACCGATGAATTAATTAAATTTCGGGATGTACGATCCGCACAAATTGAATCCGGCAAAATCAATAAAAAGACTATTGTACCGCTTTCTTTTTCATTGAAAGTGGAAGTGTCAAAAATAGTGGTGAGTACTGAAAATGTGTTGGGACTGATCGAAGGGACGGATAAAAAGGAGGAAATTGTTGTGCTGACGGCTCATTATGATCACATCGGCAAAGAAGGTGATAAAATATATTTTGGTGCTGACGATGACGGCTCCGGTACAACTGCGTTGTTGGAATTGGCAGAAGCTTTTTCAATGGCGGCAAAAGAAGGTTTTAAACCTAGAAGGAGTATTCTGATTATGCCTGTGACGGCAGAAGAAAAGGGGCTGATGGGGTCAGAGTATTATTCGGACAAACCTGTTTTTCCATTGGCCAATAC
>DATHPH010000107.1:0-6672 GCA_035484095.1 Cytophagaceae bacterium
TATGAAAAAACTATTTTTATTACCCATGTTGTTTATTGCTTTGACAATAAATGCACAAAAAATTGTTACAGAAAAGGGAAACTTGTCTGACTTAAAAGGAGAAAAAACTTTTAAGCTAGTTTATAATTATGACAACCTTTCTGTTGGACAATATTCTACTGAGCAAGCTTATATTGACTATAAAAAAAGTGAATATGCTAAAAAAGATCCTGCCAAGGCGGAAAGTTGGTATGAAGGTTGGAAGTCGGCGAGAGAAAAATATTATCAACCAAAATTTGAAGAACAAATTAATAAGTATAATAAAAAAGTAACAACCGTTTTGCCCTCTAACCTAGATGCTAAATATACGCTTATGGTAAAAGTAGCATATATCGAACCTGGTTTTAATGTTGGAGTTATGAAGAAACCTGCTTATGCCAATTTTGAATATATATTTTTCGAAACAGCAAATCCCTCTAACATTGTTGTAAAATTGTCTCAAAAAAATGTTCCGGGAAGTCAGTACGGAGGTTTTGATTTTGATGCTAGTGCACGTATTTCAGAATCTTTTGCAAAGGGTGCTAAAATGCTTTCCGCTTTGATGGGCAAGCAATTGAAATAAACCTATTGAAAACAAAAAATAATCAATAATATAAAATAGTCCTTGAGTAGATTTATTCAAGGACTATTTTAGTATAACCAAAAAATAGTTCTTTTTACCTTTTTGTATCAGCAGATATTTCTTGAACAATAAATCAAATTTTACCTTTTGATCAGGGCTGGATAATTTGTTTTTGTTAATACTTACTCCACCGGCGGCAATCATTTTACGTGCTTCTCCTTTTGATGGAAAAATGATTGACTGTGTTGTGACCGATAGGAAATCCGTTACGTTTGTTGCTTCGGAATAATCCGAATGCGAAATTTCTACCTGTGGAATTCCTTCTAAAATGGAAAGTAATGTATCTTCGCTTAAAGACTGCAAGTCTTCCGTAGTAGACTTTCCGAATAATAGTTCAGAAGCTTTTACAGCTGTATGAAAATCATCTTCGGAATGCACTCTTATTGTAATGTCTTTTGCCAATGCTTTTTGCAAAGCTCTTTCATGTGGAGCGTTTTTATGTTGGATTTCAAGTGTTTCAATTTCTTCTTTATTCATCAAAGTGAATATTCGAATATAATTAACAGCATCTTCATCAGAAGAATTAAGCCAGAACTGATAAAATTTATAAGGCGTAGTTCTCGATGGATCCAGCCAAATATTTCCACTTTCTGTTTTCCCAAATTTAGTACCGTCAGTTTTTTTTATCAAGGGTGTTGTCAACGCAAATGCTTTTCCATCTCCTTTGCGACTTATGAGTTCTGTGCCCGATACAATGTTACCCCATTGGTCTGAACCTCCCATCTGAAGTTTGACATTTTTATTTTTCCAGAGGTAGTAAAAATCGTATCCTTGAACAAGCTGATAAGAAAATTCGGTGAAAGACATACCTGTTTCAAGTCGTTTCTTCACTGAGTCTTTCGCTAACATATAATTTACGGTAAGATGTTTTCCGATGTCTCTTATAAATTCTATGAATGAGAAATTTTTAAACCAATCGTAGTTGTTGACAATTTCAGCAGAATTATTACCACAGTTAAAATTTAAAAATTTTTCCAACTGCTTTTTTTGACAAGCTAAATTATGTTGTAGAATATCTTCCGATAATAAGTTTCTTTCTGCACTTTTTCCGGAAGGATCTCCCACCATGCCGGTAGCTCCTCCTACCAATGCAATTGGTTTATGGCCAGCTTGTTGAAAATGAAGCAACGTCATCACTTGTACCAAATTTCCTACACCCAAGGAGTCAGCAGTGGGGTCAAACCCAATATAACCAATCGTCATTTCTTTGTTTAACTGTTCTTCTGTACCTGGCATGATGTCGTGCACCATTCCTCGCCACTTCAGTTCTTCAATGAAATTTTTCATCTATTTTTAAAATGTAATTAAATCTTTTTTGCTTTATAATTCATATCGGTTAAAATTTTAAGAATTTTATCTCTCAAATCACCTTGAATTATTATTTCTCTGTCCTTTGTACTTCCCCCGACACCGCATTTGTTTTTAAGCTCTTTGGCAAGAATTTCTATATCGCCAGTTTTTCCTATAAAACCGGTAATTAGCGTTACTTTTTTACCACCTCTGGATTTTGTATCCAGGGAGATTCTGAGTTGTTGTTTTTCAGGCAAGAGTGTTTCGGTTTCTTCTTCTTGATTTACGATATATTCAAAATTGTCGTCAGTCGAATATACGACGCCTTGTCTGTTTTTGTGATTTTGTTTTGCCATCTGCACGAAAATAGAAATGTAAAGATATTAATTTATGTGATTTTAATCGAAAATTGTTATTTTTGTTATAATGAAGAAGTTAGTATCCTCGTTTTTACTTGTCATCATACTTATAGGAAGTTTTCTTCCTAATATGGATACCTGCGAACTTTCCAAAATTCCTCAACTGATTAATCATTACAAAGAACACACCGAGTTGAGGAAACAATCCATTAGTTTTATAGATTTTATATTGCTTCACTATGGTGTGGGGAAAGAATCTGCTGAACACCAAAATCAAGAAGATCATAATAATCTTCCCCTGCATGAGCATACTTTTCATTCGCTGTTGCTTGATGTAATCGAACCTGTTTCATTTTCTTTTTGTAAGTTTAAATCTATTCATCTTTTAAATGTAGAATATCTTTATTCAAAATATTCTGAATATTCTTTTAGACTTTTATTGCCTCCCAAACTTTAAGACGAGTATTGAAGTTTCCTTGTCTCGAAGGAAATATTCTAAAGAATCATACTTCCTGTATAGTTCTTTGTTTAGTGAAAATCTAAACGCAATCATCATTTTACAATTTAATGGCTAACAATTATTTAAATGCTTGATAAGATAATTTATTTTTCTATTAAGAATAAGCTTATAATTTTTCTTTTCTTATTAGGATTAATAGCATGGGGGAGTTACTCGGTGGTAAACCTCCCGATAGATGCAGTGCCGGATATTACCAACAATCAGGTTCAGGTAGTGACTCTTTCGCCTTCACTTGCTACAGAAGAAGTAGAAAAATTTGTGACTTTTCCTGTGGAGCAATCCATGGCTACAATACCTGGAATTGAGGAAATGCGTTCCATATCACGCTTTGGACTTTCCGTTGTAACCATTGTCTTTAATGAAGAATCGAATGTTTATTGGGCACGCCAGCAAGTAAGCGAACGTCTCTCTCAAGCGGCATCGATGATTCCGGCGGGAGTTGGGATGCCAGAACTTATGCCTGTTACGACAGGACTTGGAGAAATATACCAATATGTAATTCGTCCTAAAAAAGGATTCGAGCAAAAATATACAACGACAGAACTTCGTACTATTCAGGATTGGATTGTTCGGAAACAATTACTCGGCACTAAGGGTGTGGCGGACGTTAGTAGTTTCGGAGGTTATGTTAAACAATACGAAGTAGCCGTAAATCCTGAGAAAATCAGGAGTATGAACATTACGATTGAAGAAATTTTTTCAGCTTTATCTAAAAACAATCAAAATACAGGGGGCGGCTATATTGATAAAAATCCTCGATTGTATTTCATCAGAAGTATAGGATTGGTTGGTACTTTGGGAGATATTGAAAAGATTGTGGTGAAAAATACATCAAACGGTACTCCCATTTTAATAAGAGATGTAGCACAGGTAGCATACGGACATGCCAGTCGTTATGGTGCCATGACAAGAAATACAAATGGAGAAGTAGTTGGGGCCATTGTGATGATGTTGAAAGGTGAAAATTCTTCAGCGGTAATTAAAAATGTAAAAGAGAAAATAAAACAAATTGAAAAAACATTGCCGGATGGAGTAGTAATCGAACCATTTCTTGACCGAACCAAATTGGTGAATCAAGCGATTGGAACTGTTACTAAAAATCTTGCCGAAGGTGCTTTAATTGTAATATTTGTATTGGTATTGCTTTTGGGAAACATTCGAGCGGGACTTATTGTGGCTTCGGTCATTCCTTTGTCCATGCTCTTTGCTGTTTCTTTAATGAATTTATTTGGTGTTTCAGGAAATTTAATGTCACTCGGTGCCATTGATTTCGGATTGATTGTAGACGGAGCTGTAATTATAGTGGAGGCTACCCTTCATCATTTCCAAGTGAAATTTAAAACGAATGCCTTACTTAATCAGCAACAATTGGACGAAGAAGTTTATCACGCTGCTTCTGCTATTAGAAGCTCTGCCGCTTTTGGTGAGATTATTATTTTGATTGTATACTTGCCCTTGTTAGCATTGACGGGAGTAGAAGGAAAAATGTTTAAACCTATGGCGCAAACCGTTTCATTTGCAATCATTGGTGCATTTATTTTATCCTTAACCTACGTTCCTATGATTTCTGCACTTTTGTTAAGAATAAATTTTCATAAAAAAGAAACCATATCGGATAGGATTATACGGTACCTAAAAAGTGGTTACCGGCCACTGCTTCTTGTTACAATTCGTAATAAAGGACTAGTTGTTCTTATTGCTGTTTTTATGCTACTAGGAAGTATGTTTTTATTTACAACACTTGGGGGGGAATTTATCCCAACCTTGGACGAGGGTGATTTTGCTGTGGAAACCCGTTTAATGCCTGGAAGTTCTTTAACTCATACCATTGATATTACTACAAAATCAGCAGATATTTTGCTGAAAAAATTCCCTGAAGTAAAAGAAGTGATCGGGAAAGTAGGTACTTCTGAAATCCCTACAGATCCCATGCCTATGGAAGCATGTGATTTGATAATTATTTTAAAAGAAAAAGAAGAATGGGTATCTGCATCTTCTCGTGAAGAATTAGCTAAGAAAATGACAAAAGAATTATCCATCTTGTCGGGTGCGAATTACAGCTTTCAACAGCCTATTCAAATGAGGTTTAACGAATTAATGACAGGTGCAAAGCAGGATGTAGCGGTAAAGATATATGGGGAGGACCTTGATCAGTTGAGTATCTATGCAAATCAAGTAGCGGACATAGTAAAAAATACAGTGGGTTCAGAAGATGTTTATGTTGAACAGGTTCTTGGTCTTCCTCAAATTGTTGTGAAATTAGATCGGGAGAAAATTGCAAGGTTTGGATTGGATGCAGAAGTAATTAATAAAACAGTCAACATGGCTTTTGCCGGTCACCGCGCAGGACTAGTGTACGAAGGCGATAAACGATTTGATCTGGTTCTCAGAGTAGATGGAAAATTTCGTCATGACATTACAGACTTGAGTAAAATAAATGTACCGCTTCCTAATGGAAAACAAATTCCTTTAGATCAGGTGGCAGAAATTTCTTATAAAAACGGACCTAACCAAATTCAACGTGAGGATGCCAAACGGAAAATTTTAGTTGGATTTAATGTACGAGGTAGAGACGTGGAATCTTTGGTAGCTGAAATTGATAAAAAGGTTTCTGGAAAAATAAAGTTCCGACCCGGTTATTTTATTCAATACGGCGGTACCTTTAAAAATTTACAGGAAGCAAAAATTAGGTTGTCCATTGTAGTGCCTATTTCTTTGCTGCTTATTTTTATTTTATTGTACCTTACCTTTGGTTCAGTAAGTCAAAGTTTATTGATCTTCTCTGCTATTCCACTTTCGGCAATGGGCGGCATTATCGCACTATATCTTAGGGGTATGTCTTTTAGTATATCAGCAGGAGTTGGTTTTATCGCTTTGTTCGGTGTATCGGTATTAAATGGAATTGTATTGATTGGCGAATTTAATAGACTTAAAAAAACCGGAATGAACAACCTTATAAAATTAGTGCTTACGGGTACTGATATTCGATTCCGACCGGTTATTATGACAGCCATTGTAGCTTCTTTTGGTTTTTTACCAATGGCATTGTCAAACGGTTCTGGGGCAGAAGTTCAGAAACCATTGGCTACGGTAGTGATAGGAGGTCTCGTTTCCTCTACTCTGCTTACCTTATTGGTTTTACCGGTATTGTTTATATTGTTTAATAAACAAAAAAATAAAAGATGATTTTCTATAAAGGATTTCTTTTAAATAAATGAAAGATTATGAAAATGAATATAAATATAATTGTAGCAGTAATAGTTTTTTTTGCAGTGGCTGGTTGCCATTCAAAACCAGAGACTAAGGAAGAAAATTCAGAGGATACAAATTTAAATTTTCTTTCTTTGTCCGCAGAACAAGTTAAAATGACAGGGATTCAGACGGCGGAAGCAGAAAAAAGAAATATTGGAAGGGTAATTCGAGCCAATGGAATTTTAGATGTACCACCTCAAAGTTTATATACAATTTCTGCACCTATGGGTGGATTTGTAAAATTTACAAGAATTCTACAAGGGATGCTAGTAAAAAAAGGACAATTAATAGTTCAGTTAGAACATCAAGATTATATACAACTTCAACAGGACTATCTTGATAGTAAAATACAATTGGAATTTGTTACTAAGGACTATGAAAGAGAAAAAGAATTAATTCAAAACAATGTAAGTTCAGTAAGAAATCTTCAGGAAATTTCGTCCCGTTATAAGTCACTGCAGAATAAAGTGGATGCTTTTGGTAACAAATTGGGTATAATAGGGATCAATGCAAAAGATCTTAAAGAAGGAAATATTCAACGAGATATTCAGATCGTTTCACCAATAGACGGATATGTTACAAAAATAAAT
>DATHPH010000108.1:0-6190 GCA_035484095.1 Cytophagaceae bacterium
AATCAATTCGAGATTGATAACGTGCAAAAGGCCGGACTTGTACCAAAAGTAAATCAGTTAGCTTCGGATGCGCTGGTATTTATTTGTTCAAAAAAAAATCCTGCGAAGAAAATTTCAGAAGAAAAAATAGCTGAAATTTTAAAAGGTAAGCAGGATATTCAACTTGTCTGTGACAAAAGTAATTCAGGGAATCTAATTTATTTAAAAAATAAATTTCGTTTGTCCGGGGAAATTAAACAGGTAGCTGCTGCCGGAAGTGATAGCAGTGTGATTGAGTATGTGGCGGGTCATCCTAACGCTATTGGAATTATAGGGATGGCTTTAGTGAGTGATTACGATGATAAAAAAGTAAAAGAAAGGTTGTCGAAAATTAAGCTACTTTCTGTTCAGTACAAAGATTCTTCAGGAAAGTTGTTGGAAGGATATCCTGTTCAGGAAGAATTGGCTACTCAAAATTATCCTTTTATTCGTGGAATATTCGTTATAAATTTGGACGGTCGTAAGAATATAGGGACAGGGTTTGCTAATTTTATGGTAAGTGAAAGAGGGCAGCGAATTATACTAAAATCTGGTCTTTTACCTTTTTATATGCCAAGCAGAGATATACAAATTAATACTAAATAAAGGTTTAACTATTGCATGCAAAAATTGCAAAACAAAAAATGGGAAGTATGAGAGTAGTAATAGTATTGCTTTTTGTATCCTTCGTAGCAAAAGCACAAACGATGAAGGAGGCAATTCAATATTCAGACAGAGAACAATATCAGAAAGCAAAAGCGGTTTTATTGAATCTTATAAAAACAGATGTTAAAAATGCTGATCAGTATTTTTATTATATGGGAGATGTATATTACCAGAATGAGCAATACGATTCTGCCCGATATTGGTTTATGGAAGGAGTAAAACTTAACGAGAACAACCCTTTAAATTATGCCGGTCTCGGCAAGATTTCCATGGAGAAAAATCCTACGGAAGGTCTAGCCAATTTTGATAAAGCAGTTTCTCTTGCCAAAAAGGACTGTCGTCCTTATGCTATAATAGCAGCTTACTACACATCCCTTGATAAACCAAATGGAGTAAAAGCAGTTGAATATGGATTAAAGGGTGTAGCGACAGATGCTAAAAATGCTTGGGCAAAGTTGGTGTTGGGAGATGCTTATTTTGCAAACAATGATGGAACAAAAGCAATTGAGCAATACAAAGCTTCCTTAGCACTTGATCCTAAATCTCCTTTACCGTTTTGGAAAATTGGTAAATTGTATTTAGCTGCTAAAAATTATGATGTAGGATTGCAAACGTTTAACGATGGCTTAGCTATGGATGAAGACTTTGCCCCTATATACAGGGAAATAGGAGAGTTATATTATAAAGCTAAAAAATTTGATAAGGCAATAGCGAGTTATCAGAAATATCTTCAATTACGAGACAAGAGCGATGATGCAAATTTTCGTTATGCCTCTTTTCTGTTTTTAAATGAAGATTATTCAGATGCAATTAATCTGTTGAATGGATTGGTGAAAAGTAATTATAATAATCCTGTCGTATTCCGTTTGTTGGGTTATTCTTTATATGAAAGTAAAGAGTATAAAGAAGCACTCCAGGATATGGATATTTATTGGAAAAAAGTAGAATCAAAAAGAATCATTACACAGGACTATGAATATTATGGTAGAATACTTAATAAAAACGGGAAAGATTCTTTGGCAGTAGAATATTTAACTAAGGCGATCGAGAAGGATACTTCAAGAAAAGAACTGTATGGAGAAATCGCTGCAATTTGGTTTGTAGCAAAAAAATACGACAAGGCAGCTCTTGCTTTTCAAAAGAAAATTGAGGTTACAAAGGCGACTGCTAAGCCTACTGTTTTGGCCAATGACTATTTGTCCATGGGACGTTCGTATATGCAAAGTAAAAAATTTGTGGAAGCGGATTCGGCTTTTGCAAAGGTGACAGAATTAAAACCGGAAATTCCAATCGGGTATTTTTACAGAGCAAGAACGAACACCTATTTAGATCCGAAATCCGAAAAGGCTTTGGCAAAGCCTTATTATGAAAAATACATTGAACTGGCAAAAGGAGAACCTGAAAAAAACAAAAAAGATCTGGTAGAAGCATATTCTTATTTAGGTTCCTACTATTTGTTTGTAAACAAAGATAAAGCGAAAGCAGATGAAGCCTGGACCAGTGTCAGAGCCTTGGATCCATCAAATAAAAGTGCCATTGAAGCAGCAAAACTGTCTGAGGCAGCAATTAAAACAAAATAAAATTTAGTGGCCGGAATTCGGTAACAGGAGAGATTAACTATAAAACTTATATGGCATTACAAAATATACATGTTGCTTTGGGAAGTCTGGCTTATGCAATTGCGAAAGCAGATGGAGTAATTCAGGCAGAAGAAAAGGCTGTGATCAGAGATCTGGCACAAAAAGAATTCGAACTATCGGACTCTGATAATGAATGGATATCTTCTATGTTTAATAAACTTGAGAAGGACAACATTTCGTTGGAGGATGCGTATAACTATGCTATTGATACACTGAAGGCGAATCAATATGATTTTGATTTTACAGACACAGTAAAATCAAAATGTTTGCGATTTATGGAAAAGGTATCAGAATCATTTGACGGAATATCTGGAGACGAGAGGGCAATCATTGATAGGTTTAAGGAGGATATGAATAAATTTTAATACAAAGCCCCTTATATCGGGGCTTTTTTTTAGTAAAATTGAAAGATGGAGAATAATAAAAAATATAAGGTTACAGATTGGAAATTGTCGATTTTAGCACTGGTCTTATTGTTGCTTGTCAATGTACATTTGGTGTCGTCGCAGGATAATAAAAAAGTAGAAGATTTAAAGAAGTTGGGTCGAAAAGCGTTAATTGACAGGGCCGTTGAGATCATTAACGACAAAGATTTTCATAAAGAAAATTATGATCGGACCAAAGTGATGGTGGGGCAAAATAAATTATACGTTATATTTGATGTTTCTGTTCGATACATTCCGGTGATTACTTCTTTTTACATTCCTGTGTATGTAGATGTTTTAAATAATAGAATGTCGGTGAAAGAGGTAAGTAACTCAGGATTTTTCTCTACTAATTTCTATGATACCCCTTCTTTGTACACCAAGCAAGTAAATTTTGTAATCAATGCGATCAATAAAAGTATTGAGAGTAATATGCTGCCGGAAGGAAAGGTAACAGAGGATATTACAATCAATATTAGAGAAGTATTTGCTTATTACGAAGTAGAGTTAATTTCTAAAACAAAAAATTTTTATTGTAGGATTGATAAAGTTTCGGGTCGCTTATTTGAGGCAAGTAGTACAGACCTGCCACCCCAAAAGGAGAGTTCTTTGATAGAGCTAAAATAATGCAAAAAGTAGGTTAAATTGCTAGAAAATACCGGAAGTTTATTCTCTGTAGGATAAGATAGCGTTAACGAACAGAGGAACAAATATCCGGTATCTAATTTGTGCGTTAAACCGCTACATCATTATCTCTTAAAGCATCGTTGAGGGAAGTTTTTAAATCGGTACTCGGTTTACGTTTTCCGATAATTAGCGCACAAGGAACATGAAAATCTCCGGCGGGAAATTTTTTTGCGTACGAGCCTGGAATAACCACCGAACGTTCTGGTACATATCCTTTGTATTCAATTGGGTTATCTCCTGTCACATCAATTACTTTGGAACTTCCTGTCAATGTTACATTCGCTCCCAACACGGCTTCTTTGCCTACACGTACCCCTTCTACAATGATGCATCTGGAACCAATAAATGCTCCGTCTTCAATAATAACGGGTGCAGCCTGAACAGGTTCTAGTACCCCACCAATTCCAACACCACCACTTAGGTGTACATGTTTTCCTATTTGCGCACAGCTTCCTACTGTAGCCCATGTATCGACCATTGTCCCTTCATCCACATACGCACCGATATTCACATAAGAAGGCATCAAAATAACTCCTTTGCTTAGGTAGGCTCCATAGCGTGCCGTTGCAGGTGGTACTACCCGAATTCCAAGCTTTTCATAATCCTTTTTCAATTCCATTTTATCGTGGTATTCAAAAGGACCTACTTCCATCGTTTTCATTTTTTGAATCGGGAAATAAAGAATTACAGCTTTTTTGATCCATTCATTTACCTGCCAGCTTCCATCTGCTTTTGGTTCTGCTACTCTCAATCTGCCTTTATCTAATTCTTCGATAATATGGCGGATAGCATCAGTGGTTTCTTTTTGTTGCAACAGACTTTTGTCGGCCCAGGCTTTTTCTATTATTTCCTTCATTGTATTAATTGTTTGAAAAATTAGGTTAAATTTAATTCTGTCATCAAGGGCCATGAATAAAAAGATACTTGTAATAGCTTCTGTACTCAAACCTGTAAACGACGCACGAAATTACGAAAAAACTGCAATTTCAATAGGTAAGTCCGGTAATTATCAGATACACCTTGTAGGTCAGAAGGTTCAGGAATTACCGAAAGAGAGTTCTTTATATTTTGATCCTTTGTTTTCATTCTCTCGACTAAGTATCAAGCGTTTTTTTACAAGTTGGATTTTTTTGCGGTATTTATTTAAAGTGAAAGCAGATATAGTGATTATAACCACGTTTGAATTATTGGTGCCGGCCGTCTTGTACAAGATTATAAGAGCAAAAAAACTTATATACGATGTTCAGGAAAATTATTTCAGAAATTTAATTTATACCAATTCTTTTCCAATTGTTTTAAAACAGGTCATGGCAGCTTGGGTGAGGGGATTAGAATGGACGACCCGTCCATTTATTAATCAATATATTTTAGCAGAAAAAAATTATGAAATGGAATTTTCTTTTTCGAAGGGGAAAAGTATTGTACTGGAAAATAAATTACCTAAGACATTTGTAAAAAAAAGAAAAAAAAGAGAAGACGATTTCATTCAACTTATTTACACGGGAACTATCTCAGAAAATTATGGAATTTTTGAGGTTGTTAACTTAGCAAAACAGCTTTATCTTTTAGACGATCGAATACGATTGAAAATAATTGGTTTTTCATCCAAAAGGGAAATAGTAGTACAATTGGAAAATAAAATTAAAGGAGTTGATTTTATTAAATTAATTGGAGGAAATTCCATTGTTCCTCATGATGTAATTCTGACTGCTATTGCAGAAGCGGATTTTGGGTTAGTAGCCTACCGTTCTGATAAGAGTACAGAAAATTGTATTCCTACCAAGCTATATGAATACCTGGCTCATCAATTACCCTATATCATTAGTTTCAATCCGGTGTGGAATGAGTTGACAGAGCGGTATAAGGGAGGAATCGAAATAGATTTTTTAAAACCTGATGCTCTCAAAATAATAGAACGGATGAAATCAGAAAAATTTTATACATTAATGCCGGGCGAGGAAATCTATTGGAATGAAAGTTTCGTGGATTCAATTCTGAAATAAAACGGTCATATTGATTGGTATCTGTTTGGCATACTGAAATTAAATCTGGAACATTAGAAAATAAAACTAACGAGTGTTATGACGATAGAAAAAGCATTAGAAATTGCAGTAGCAGCACACAAAGGCCAACTGGATAAAGGCGGTAGACCTTATATCCTTCATGTATTACAAGTGATGATGGCCGGTAAGACTGATGAAGAAAAAATTGTTGGAGTGTTACACGATGTGGTAGAAGATACCGATTGGACTTTTGAGAAACTCGAGAAAGAAGGTTTCGGGAAAACAATTATTGAGGCATTGGAATGTGTTACAAAACTCGATCCGGAAGAAGATTACGAAGCGTTCACAGAACGTGTTAAGAAAAATCCATTGGCTATTCGGGTGAAGCTAAACGATTTGCGAAGCAATATGGATTTGACTAGGCTTGATAAGGTGACGGAAAGGGATATAGAACGTTATAACAGGTATTTAAAAGCCTACCGTGAATTGATTGCCTTAGTATGATATAACAGGATTAGTTATGATAAAAATCTTCTAATTTTGACTGCAGTATCTTCCAATACTTCTTTTGTAACAGACATTTTAGGTCGGGAAAAATTAATGTCTTGAACGGATTGAAGGGGGATTAAATGAATGTGTGCGTGAGGCACTTCCAGACCAATGACAGCAACTCCTATTCTTTTACATGGAATGGCTTTTTCTATTGCTTTGGCTACTTTTTTACTGAAAAGATGAAGACCTGCGAATGACT
>DATHPH010000109.1:0-5998 GCA_035484095.1 Cytophagaceae bacterium
TTCGCCTTATTATTATCAGAAGCAATTTGAAGTACTTGTTTAAATTCTGTTTCTGCTTCTTCGAGCAGACTCATTGCGAAAAGGTTTTCAGCCAAATGAAGTCGAAGCGGAATATTGTCCGGAGAAAATTGCAATGCTTCGCGAAGATTATCGATTATATTATCGTCCATGTAAATGGTAACTGTTTATAATGCTTGAAATTGAAATTTTATGAAGGAAGAATATATATCCATTAAGACAAAACAAATATCCATTCAAGAGGTGTTTCTGCTTTGTCACATGCTTAAGACTATTTGTAAAGGCATTTCAACCACAACATGAGGATTCCACAAAGTGAAATGAACTTACTCTAATTTATTCAATATCACATTCATCCAGTCTTCCGGAATATTTTGAAGTGCTGCCTGAAGTTCTTGTGCCCATAATTCAGATATTTTTGCGAGATCCTCTTTTTCAAAACGATGCTCTTGCATTTGAAAACTGTCTTTTTTGTATAAGACAACATCAATGGGAAAATCCACATCGTTGGCACTGACACGTGTAGAATCAAAAGAAAGGAAAGCTGTTTTCAACGCAATGCTCATGCTTGTTTCGTATGTTAGCGTCCGGTTTAGAATAGGTTTGCCATAGCCGCTATTTCCTATAATAACGAAGGGTGTATTTTGTCCTACCTCCACCCAGTTTCCTTCTGGATAAAGAAGGTATAATTTATGTTCGTCATCGTCTTTTAATTGTCCTCCCACAATGGTGAATAAGTTAAAATACAAACCGGCTTTTTCTAATGCTGCCTTGTCTTCAACTGCTACCCTCCGCAATTGTTCGCCAAATGCATTCACTGCTTTGTATAATTTATTAAAATGTTGTCCCGGATTTTCATCTAATACTTCTTGAAAATAAGTAACCGCTTTGTCTCTCACAGAACGAAGTCCACTCGTCATAAGAAAGAGTGATTCGCCCTCTTCTCTATGAATGGATATTTTTTTTGCGGTAGTGGTTTCAGTCCCTGAAGAAATTCTAGTATCAGCCAATGCAACTAATCCCGATTTTAATTTAATACCTAAGCAATATGTCATGTAATGAATTCTCTATAATCAATGTACTTCAAACTTGTTAAAAAAAATGGCAATTCCCAAATTTAAAGCATTGAACAACGATTTGTTATTTTTATTGAAATACATCTCTTATAAATGCAACCCTTCTGGCTTTCAGGACAATATTAACAGATTGAGTTTTTACTTATACAAAGAAAAGTTTATTGTGCAGCCACTTTTACCTGGTAGGAGGATTTGTTTTCACCTCCGTTGCTGCGCAATACACCTTTGATGGGAGTGCAATCGGAATAATCTGCTCCATGAGAAACTTTGATGAAATTTTCATCCACCAGCAGATTGTTAGTAGGATCAAAACCCACCCAACCCAAGTCTGGAATATACGCTTCTACCCATGCGTGCATGAAAGAAGCTCCAAGGAATTTTTTTCCTTGATTTAAATAGCCTGAAACATACCGTGCAGGAATCTTATTTTGACGTGCAAGTGCAATGAAGATATGGGCATAATCCTGACAGACCCCTTTTTTTAGCTTGAGCGCATCCCCGGCTTTTGTATTTACGGTAGTTGCGTTTTTTTGATACGCAAGAAGTTTGTGAACATGTTGATTTAATTCGGTTAGAAATTCAAATAAGGAACAGTCTTTTTTATAAATTATTCCTGTTTTCTGCATCTCTGCCCCAAGGTCCGCTAAAGGGGACTTCCGAATAAACAAATGATGGTCGATGTAGAAATCTAAAGAGTAAAGCTCCTTTAATTCATCTTTAAGACTTAACGTAGAAGCAAAAGGTAATTTTGTCTTCTTCTTCTGAACAATAGCTTTGTAACTAAATTTGAATTCTTTGAAGTTGTTGTTTGCCTTTACTCTGCTGATTTCAAAACCGAATAAATTCTTATAATTAAAAATACTCTCCGATAAAGAATTACGTATAGCTGTATCTACAAGTATTTGAGTTAAATCATGGCAAGGGCTAACGTTAAATTCAAATATTCCTTCCATCACAGGCTCCGTATATACATTTGTTGAAATGTATTCGATGGTGTATTCAGCCATTGTAGTATCCATTTTTAGTTAATTAGTAGCTCATATATTTATTTTCCAATTCTTTCCCCATTTCATAAATCTGACTAAGCGTCTCTTCAAGGAATCCTAAGGTGTCTTCTTCTATTTCTTCCATTGTCATATAACTATAGGTCGCATAAAGTTTCCCTACTTCAAATTCCAAAGAACCGGGGTCTGCATTTTTCAGGGTGGAAATTTTATTTAAACTGCTGTTAATGTGACGAAGATTAAACGAGATGGATTTGGGAAAATCTTTGTTCAATATTAGAAATTCTAAAGCATCTTGCATATTCGGTACTGCCCGATAATAAATACGGCTCATGTCAAATGCTTCCACACTTTTCAACATGGTCACGCAATGATAACTTTCGATAGATTTTCCTAATTTCTGTTTTTCAATTTTTAGAATATCTTTTACTTTTGAATACAGAACCCTCGTGGTCTGACTGGCTCGCTCCAGATGCATCCCCATTCGGATGAGGGACCAAGTTTCATCGTGTAATAATGTATTGTCAATATATCCGGCAACAATGGAGCAATTTTCCATTATTTTGTCGGTGAAATAATAAATACCTTCTTTTTTTAAATCCTTTTCTGAAAAGCCATTCACAAAATGGTAAAATTTATTAATGGCTCCCCAAAGTTCAGAAGAGATTGAATCCCTTGCCCCTCTTGCATTTTCTCTTGCATAAATCACACTACTTCGAATAGAAACAGGATTTGTTTCGTCCAGCGCAATCAGGTTGTTGATTTTTTCTTCCTGATAATTTTTACTGTTTTTCTTATACTCTTCGTCCAACCCAAGCATTGTCAGAATGGATTCAAAAATAAATTCATGTTTGCTGGCAAGAGGAGCATCTAAGGCAGAATAGTAATGTACTTTTATGTACCGTGCAGATTGGTCGGCCCTTTCCAGATAACGCCCCATCCAAAATAAACTGTTGGCAATTCTTGATAACATATTTTATAAGTATAATATTCGAATTTTTTAAATAGTTTTACTCACCCAAAACCCATGTATCTTTCGATCCACCGCCTTGGGAGGAATTTACAACGAGACTTCCTCTAGTAAGCGCTACCCGTGATAACCCTCCTTTCAACACAAATTGTTTGTTTCTACCCATCAGACAAAAGGTACGCAAATCAATGTGACGCTGTTCAAATTTTTCTTCCTCCTCAATAAAAGTGCTGTGCACCGATAAGGACATAATGGGTTGTGCAATATATTTACGTCGGTTGGCGGCTACTACTTTTTTGAACTTTTCAATTTCCTCTTTGCTTGCTTTACTTCCTATCAAAATGCCATATCCACCAGACTCATCAACCGGTTTTACAACCAGATTATGCATGTTGGCCATCACATAATCAAAATCTTTTTCTATTTCACAACGATACGTATGTACGTTTTTTAAAATAGGCTCTTCTTTTAAATAATACCGTATAATTTCCGGTACATAAATATAGACGGCTTTGTCGTCTGCAGCACCCGTGCCGGGCGCATTGATTAAGTTTACGTTGCCCGCTTTATAAGCACCCATTATGCCAGGTACACCTAAATACGAATCAATTTTATATACCAATGGGTCGATGAAATCATCGTCGACTCTACGATAAATAACGTCAACCCGCTGAGGACCAAACACCGTTTTCATATAAACAAAATTTTTGTCTACAAAAAGATCTCTTCCTTCTACCAACTGAATACCCATACTTTGCGCAAGAAAGGAATGTTCGTAATAGGCGGAGTTGTATATGCCGGGGGACATCACAACACAAGTAGGATCGTCAATGCCATCAGGGGCTACTGATTTTATCATGTCCAGCAGCTGTTCGGGATAATCATCAATTGGTTTTACATCATGACTTAAAAATAAATTGGAGAAAACTTTTTTCATGGTTTCACGATTCGACAATACATAACTTACTCCCGATGGACAGCGAACGTTATCTTCCAATACATAATATTCTCCGTCTTTATGTCGAATTAAATCAGTCCCGCAAATATGCGTATAAATGTTTCCGGGAGGATTTACCCCAATCATTTCACGGTTATAAAAATTAGAAGTGAATACCAGTTCCGGAGGCACTATTCCGTCTTTCATAATCTTCCTTTCATGGTACATATCATGTAAAAAAAGATTGATCGCTTTGTTTCGTTGTATAACTCCTCGTTCCAAATGATCCCATTCAAGAGCTGAGATAATTCTTGGCATCAAATCAAATGGGAAAATACGCTCTACCCCTTTTAGCGTGTCAGAATAAACGGCAAAGGTAACGCCTTGGTTAAAAAATGTAATTTTGGCAAACTCATCCAGTTTCTTATAATCTTCTACTGAAAGTTTGGCAAAATGTTTTAATACCTTTTGGTAATGCCTGGCTACTTTTCCATCCTCTTTAAAAACTTCGTCAAACAAGGCTTTATTAAATGGATAGGTACCGAAAACGGAATTTTTGGTATCAACGGGGTGTAAATCTGTCATAAATAATATGAAATTTTCAATAATTTAACTTAGTTATATAATTTCATAATGTCAATAAAATTTGAATATTTATTAATATTTTGAATATAAAACAGTAATTTAATGTAAATAAATTTAACAAAATCAATATTTGATTTAAATCTTAAAAGTTTCAGAATTTATAATTTTATTAATAATAGCCCAAATCAGGGCTAAATTTTACGAAAAAATTACTGATAAGCTCATATTTATATCAATTTTTAAATATTTATATACTTTTTGTAAAAAATATGTATTTAAATCAAGTACATTTTAATAAAATCAACTTAATTATACATAATTTACTCTCATTTTAATCTTGTCACTCATAATCTTATCCTCTTGAATTCCGAAAACTCGATGAATGGTTTTAAACAGAAAAAGAAAAAGGCAAATGCACCGATTGAAGTAGGTACTCAAACGAACCTAGAGCAAAAAATCTTTTTTTCAATTCACTCATAATCTTTGATTTTTTATTTTATTTCAACGAATTGTTCCAACTGTTTTCAAAAATATCTGATTTTATAAAATGAGTTGAGCTATAAATTGCTTCAACAGTTTTTCATTTACAATATCTTTCAACGATTGGTTTTCAATTTAGCTAAGGCCATACTGAAATATAAATAGTCAACAACCATGGAGAGTTTAGATTTTACTACATCGGTATTAATACGCATTCTTTCTTTCTATATGCCCTTGGATTACGAATTTTTGCAGATAAAAAAATTTGACAAAGCAAACAACACCGCAAACCTTACATGTGAATAAATCATATTCCTAAACCGCTTGCATTTCCTACCGTTAAAAGTTTCAAAGCAAAACAAAGACTTATGCATTACTTAGCGATCACAGAGCATTACATTTGGAAAGAGGCTCCCCTTTCTCAAAGAAAGGATTCGATACCCTTTGTGTTGAGAAAACGTTTCGTAAAAAAAATGATTCTTTTTTTTAAAAGAAGATCCTATCAAAAAAGGGTGAGCAATCAATTTTATATGATATACAATTAAAGTCGTTTAATTCAGGTGCATTTCACCCGATCACATAAAAAATTTCTTATTAAATTTTTTATGTGGCAAATTTTTGAAGGTGGAGGAAAGATGTAAAAGGTTTTATTATAAAGATCTTGTTACATAAAAGCCACAAATCATAATAGGTTTGTGGCTTTTTTTCATCCCACTAAAAGACGATGAATAGAATACTATTATTGCAGTTAGAAGATAGGGCAGTCCTAGTTTTTTTCTAACAAATGAATTCCATCCTCTTCGATGGAAATCAAACGCTGCTTAAATAATGTACCAATGGCTTTCTTAAAAGTCTTTTTGCTCATTTGCAATGTATGCATGATATCTTCAGGATCACTGCTATCATTTAATTTCAAAAAACCCTTACT
>DATHPH010000110.1:0-11123 GCA_035484095.1 Cytophagaceae bacterium
CCAAACGACTTCGTTTATTGTTAGTTCAGTTTCACCTTTATTATAACTCCATTTTCCTTTTGAATAAATGCCGTTCTGAATTTGTTCAAATGTACCGTCTACATAAAAATCAAATCTATCCGAAGGCATTGTTTTAATTACCTCACTTCCTTTATGGTGCTCGTTGGGTCTCCATTTTCCCATACACAAATGCTTGATATTGGGCGAGGCATTTGCATTTACAGAAGCGGGCATCGTCACTTTTTCCAACTCCATTATTTCATCCACTCCCCTTTTCAAAGACATGTTCATCTCCGTAATAGAAACTATTTTCCAGTTATATTCCCCATTATTGTTAATGGTAAGTTCATCCGCATTCAATGCCCAACTTCCTTTTGCATAATAACGATTAAGCGAATGTTCATACATTCCATCGTTTGCAAGCTGTATAAAATCATCTGAAGTAAGCGGCATCCCTTTTCCTGACTTTTGATGCTTTACTACTTTCCATCTCTTCACCAACATCTCCCTGTCGGCTTCTGCGATAAGCAAGTTTGAAAACAAAAAAAACAATATTACCAAACCTGCTACATTTCTCTTTTCTTTCATTTTCCTGTCATTTGGTTTGTTGATATATACGAAAAATAGAATTATTAGTATAAAAATTTATCCTATTTTAATCATAAATAAATTGAAAAATTAAACAATAGTCTAAAAATAAGCACTTTAACAATTATATTTTTTCCAAAATCGCCCATAATCTTACGTCATCACCGGATATTTCGACTTTTTTATGCTGATTATTAGAACCTTTCATTATTTCAACATTTGATTTCGATACTTCAAATACTTCAGCAAGGTATTTAATCAAATACTGATTTGCCTTTCCATCTACCGGTGGGGCCTTGATTTTCACCTTAAGATTCCCTTGCTCATCATAACCAATAGAATCAGTTTTGGAATTGGGTTTTACAACTATATAAAGAGTCATCTACTAAATTTATGACTAAAATTAATTATTATTTCATCGTTTATTATTTGATATAAATATTTTTCAGCAGAAGTTATTCAAAAAGAAATATTTTTCGTTAGAATAGTATAATTGAGTGGTAAAATAAAAAATGCGTATTAAATCTCTTTTTTTCACCCTACTTATTATAGTAATTACTTGGAATCAATCAATTGCTCAGAAACCGCCCATAAGTTTTCAGCATTTGAAATTGTCTGAAGGTTATTCTGAAACCACTACCCGTTTCATTATTGAAGACGTATGGGGTTATTTATGGATAGGTTCCGATGATGGACTAAACAAGTACGATGGATATTCCTTTACTAACTACAAGCACGATTTTACAAATCCATATTCCATTTCCAACAACGAAAATAAAGAAGCCTTGTTAGACAGTAAAGGTAATTTATGGATAGGGACAAGAAATGGGCTCAACCTTTATGATCCAATCTTCAACCGCTTTTATAATTTTTATTCAAAAAAATTCAAGTGTTTTGAGGGCTTAGATAAGGATATTGAAAATATTACGGAAGATGAAAACCGTTGTATATGGATAACTGCCGGAAACGAAGGGCTTTACAAAATTAGCGATTTGAATAAGCCTTCCGAAAATTACATTTATAACTCCACGGATAATAGTCAAAAATTATATGGAGTAACCTCTGACTTCCATGGTAATTTATGGATAGGAACAAGGGATGGAATATTGAAATTTGATACGAAAACAAACACCTACCATGACATGAGACCTTTATATGGAGATGGGTATCAGGTAAAAGATTTGTTGTATGAAAAAGAATACAATCGATTGTGGCTTTCCACTACATCCGGAATTAAGATAATTAATTTGAATACCAATAAAATAAAAGAATACAAACATGATAACAATAATCCGAATTCTCTTAACGGAAACAATGTTATTAAAATTCTGCAATACGATCAGAGCAATTATTTGATTGGTATAGATGGAGGCGGAATTGACTATTTTGATACCAAAGACGAATTATTCTATCATTATACCTTAGACAACGAAGGACAACTAAGTGCCAATAATGTAACCTGCATATACAGAGATTCCAAAAAAAATATTTGGGCCGGCACTTTTATGAATGGTGTGGATTATTCAAACAGCCATACAAACATGTTTTCGATGGTACGGAATAATCCTCTTTCAGAAAACTCATTAAAAAAAGGGATTGTAACAAATTTCTTAAAAGATCATCTTGGCAATGTATGGGTAAGTACCGATGGTGGTGGACTTTATTTCAAACGAAAAAAGCAAGACGGTTATATATCGTTTAACCCTTCCCCTCATCAATACAATTTCTTTAAATATCCAATCCTCTCCCTTGTGGAAGATAAAGAAGGAATCATTTGGATGGCCACTTATGGAAGCGGTCTTTTAGCCTTAAATCCAACAAACAATCAGATACAGATATTCAAAAATAACGTCAAAGACTCCACCTCTATTAGCAATAACAATATTCGTTCTGTAACTATTGATACGAGCGAAAATATCTGGTGCAATGGTTATTATTCTGGCATCAGTGTTTACAATAAAAAAACAAAAAAATTTAAACAATACAAACATTCAAACGATAATCCCCATTCTCTGCTTTCGGATTGGACACAACGAACCTTTGTTGATTCAAAAGGAACAATTTGGATTACTACCTTCAAAGGATTAAATAAATACAATGCACAACTTGACTATTTCACCTCTTATCAATTCAGCTCTCCCAACCATTCATTCTTTGAATGCAACCACTTACTTGACATAATAGAAGCAAGCGATTCTAATTTATGGATTGGCACTACAGATATTGGTATAATATGTTTTAAAAAAGAAAAAGGAAACTACGAAATTTATTCTACGGATAAAGGTTTATCCAACAATACGGTAAAATCGATCATAGAAGATAATGAAAAAAACTTATGGCTTTCCACCAACAATGGTATTACCAAATTTAACATCACTACCAAAATATCGTCGGCATATACTATTTTAGATGGAGTACCACCTTATCCTTTTTATTTTAATTCCAAATACAAAGATGAAAAAGGAAGGATTTATCTAGGAAACAGCAAGGGGTTTTTAATTATAAGTCCTTCTTTGATGAACACCAATAAGAATATTCCTCCGGTCGTAATAACAGGTATTAAAATATTTGGAAACAAACTGGATAATTATTTTGAAAACCCTGACTCTTCAATTCACGTCAGTTTTTTGAAAGAAATTCAACTTAATTATTTACAAAACGAAATTGAAATTGACTATGCCGCATTAAACTTTATAAATGCACAACGAAATCAATATGCTTACATGTTGGAAGGTTTTGATGAGGAATGGAGAAAAGTTGGTACACAAAGATATGCCAAGTATACAAACTTAAACCCGGGCAATTATATTTTCCATGTAAAAGGCTCTAATAACGATGGTGTCTGGAATACAAAAAGTACTTCTCTGCGAATCATCATTTCCTATCCATGGTGGAAATCCTGGTGGTTCATACTAATGGAAGTTATACTACTTTTTGCCTTGTTGTATTTTTTATACTGGCTGCGAATCAGAAGCATTAGAAGAAAAAATGAACAACTTGAAAAAATAGTACTTAAAAGAACAGAAGAACTTCGTTTAAGCAACGAACAACTAGAAGCATTTATATACAAAGCTTCTCACGATATAAAAGGACCTCTGCGCTCTATTATCGGCCTTACCACTGTTGGACAAAAAGATGTAACGGACAAAACTTCTTTGCTCTACTTTGATCATATTCTTAAAAGTACTCAAAAGTTAGACAATCTTCTTGCTGACCTTATAGAACTTACCAAAGTAAGAGACTTAAGCATCTCGAAAGAACAAATACACTTTAGAGATCTTATCAACGAAGTTCTCTCCAGATTTGAACACTTCGACGGAATCAACAACATTCAGATTACCGTTATGGTAAAAGAATTGGTAACTTTTTACTCTGATAAAACATTACTAAACTCCATTATTCAAAATTTAATTGAAAATCCGATAAAATATAGGGACCCTCAGAAGGAAAATTCTTACCTCGATATTGCTGTATTGGTTACAGAACAATACGCAGAATTAAAATTCTCAGACAACGGTATTGGGATTCCATTGGAAATTCAAAACAAAGTATTTGAAATGTTTTTCAAAGCCATTGAACGATCAAAGGATACCGGCCTTGGCTTGTACATCGTAAAAACTTCGGTTGACAGATTAAATGGAACTATTAAACTCGATAGCAAACCAGGGGTAGGATCGACCTTTATCATCCGATTGCCCCATTAACCAACCGCCTGTCTTAAATCTTCTATCAAATCTTCCGGGTCTTCTATCCCGACACTTAGTCGAATCAGAGAATCTTTCAATCCTGCTTTTTCTCTTTCCGCTTTCGGGATGCTTGCATGTGTCATAGAAGCAGGGTGACCACATAAAGATTCTATACCTCCCAAAGATTCAGCCAGCGAAAACAATTTAAAACTTTCAAGTACTTTTATTGAATTCTCTATTATATCTCCTTTCATCGTAAAAGAGAGCATACCTCCAAAACCACGCATCTGTTTTTTCGCAACTTCATAATTTTTATGACTGGAAATTCCTGGATAATAGACTTTGTCAATTTTAGGATGGGATAGCAAATAGTCTACCACCTTTCCAGCATTTTCACAATGTGCCTTCATCCTTAAATGCAACGTTTTGATACCACGCAATACTAAAAAACAATCCTGTGGCCCAGGTACAGCACCACAAGCATTTTGAAGGAAAGAAAGTTTAGTATTTAATTCTATATCGTTTACCACTATCGCGCCCATTACAACATCGGAGTGTCCTGACAAATATTTGGTAACAGAATGCGCCACTATATCAGCTCCTAACTCCAAAGGGGTTTGAAGATAAGGAGTAGCAAAGGTATTGTCAACCACTGTCAGAATATTACGGGCTTTAGCCATTTGACAAATTGCAGCAATATCAACAATATTGAGCAAAGGATTCGTGGGTGTTTCAATCCATATCATCTTTGTCTTTTCATTGATTACACTCAACACATTTTTTAATTCGTCCATTGCAACAAAATGAAATTTTATGCCATACCCTTCGAATACTTTTGTAAATATCCGATAGGTTCCTCCATATAAATCATTCGTAGAAATTACTTCGTCTCCAGGTTTTAAAAGTTTCAAAATCGTATCGGTGGCGGCCATCCCGGAAGCAAAGCATAAACCATAATTGCCGTTTTCCAATGCAGCAATGTTTTGCTGAAGAGCCGTTCGTGTAGGATTGTGCGTTCTGGAATATTCATACCCTTTATGATTCCCGGGAGAAGCCTGTACATAAGTAGAGGTTTGATAAATAGGGGTCATAATTGCCCCTGTTGTCGGGTCCGGTTCTATACCGGCATGAATAACTTTGGTTCCGAATTTCATGTTTCTATTTTCGACTTTTTTTAATTTTTATGTGTAATTTAGTAATTTTCATTATATCTTTTCGCTCACCTTCAGAAATTGCCTGGTTCTTTGTATCCAAGTGAATTATTGAATAGGCTTTTTTCTGTCTACTACTGCAAAAATAAATATAGAATCACGAGAGCAGAACGGTCCCTTGATCTATACAAATTGATGTTGAAAAAACGTTCCAACATTAACGGAAGGATACCAATATTCTATTTGTACCGAAGCGGGGTTATTCAATTAGAAATCAAATAGAAACACTTCGAATCATCCAAAAAAAAGAGAGAGGGAACGAAAAACTAACTTTAATCATATAGAAACATTTATATTAGCAGGACGTTTTCACTAAAAATTACTAAAAGAATTAGATTGTATGTTGTCAAAATTAAAGATTCCATTGAATATCCTTTTTATTGCAACCGTTTTGCTTTTTACATTAGACAACTCAAAGGATTTCGATATTAAAAACCAAGCGATAAAGTCAATTGTATACATTGGGCTTTTAATTGAAACACCTTTAATTTTGATCTACAACTTTTTTATTTTCAAAACACAAAAGGAAAAAGCAATTGGAACAATTTTCCCGGCATTAATAGTGATAGCAATTCTAATAATCGGGCCTCTTAAAATTTATGCTTCAATAAATGCCTGGAAAACACAAACAATTTTATACAAAAACAGTCATTCAAATTCCAAAACAATTGAATTCCAAATGCAAAAAAGTGATGCATTAGGATATAATATGCGAACAGTAGAAGTCATGTATCTGACTAATCTGTTTATGATAATAAAAGAAGTTCCAATAGATATCGATAAAAGAGTGGAATGGATCAAGGTGAATCAAGATATGAACGAACTTAAAATTAAGTAAATGCTTATCACAAAAATCATTTCTTTACACTTTAAAGTCAGAAATAATTAAATTACCTGCTTTATGTATACGGTCTACTTCCAAAGAATCATGGGAAACGATAGCAGGCCATCCTACTCTATTTCTGCTGTTTGCAAATACCTGGCAACAGCGAAGATTTGATCATCGTATTAAAATCAAGCAATAGCGAAGTAGACTAAATCATTTCGGATGCAGGATCTGAAACCAGCCCAACCTGTTTCAGGGATTTGATTAAATCTGCAAAAGACATTTCAGGATTTGCCTTGACTTATATAAAAGTAGCATCTTTGACACTTCAATTTATAGACTTCCAGAGAATTCTGAGTTACAGTTTTTCAAAAGAGGAATAAAAAATTCATGGTGGAATATTATTAAACGAAAATTACAACCCCCAAAAATACCTATGGTGAAAGTCACCAAAATTATAAAAAATAACGAATTTTCTTTTCTGCTTTTATTCGTTATGGCTTTGCTTCCCATTTCGGTTAGCTCAGTCAGTACAATTTTTCTTTCAATGTTTGAAACGTCGATTTTGAATTTTTCATTTTTACAGTGGTCACTATTTTATTTGCTCACTTCTTTTACCATGGCCTTTGCTTTAACTCCAACCACCTACATAGCGTTGGTGAGTGGCTATTTCCTGGGCTGGATCAGCTTAACAGGACTTATCCCTTCTTATGTGCTTGCTTCGTTGATTGGATTTTATCTATCTGGGAAATTAGATAAAGGTAAATTATTAACTTATTTCTCCGAAAATAAAAAAATCGGTAACGTGATAGAAAATTTGAAAACAAATGAGTTGTGGGTAATTTTCTTTTGTCGTATCTCCCCTGCACTACCATTTGCAATGATGAATGTTTTTCTGGCATTTATGAAAGTCCGAATGAAAAATTTTGTTTTGGGGAGTATTGTTGGAATGCTCCCCCGCACGTTGGTTTCCGTTTGGATAGGTACACAAGCGCATGACATTATAAAAATACTTACAGGAAAAGAAGAGATGACCAAAAGTAATTTATTGGCTCTTATCTTGCTGCTCTTTTCTGCTGTTGGATTATATTGGCTTTTTGCAAAAGCCGTGAAGAAATATCAACAATGACACTTTTTTTCAGATTTTTACGAATGGAACAAAAACTTCAATCGTTAAATAAAAATTAAATTATAACAACCCTTTTTCGAAGGCAATTTTAACAATATCCATTTTGTTTTTCACCTTCATCTTTTGCATAATATTCTTGCGGTGCGTTTTAATAGTATGCTCGCTAAGGTATAATATTTTGGCAATTTCAGGTGTAGAATTCCCTCCGCATAACAATTTTAAAATTTGTCTCTCTCTTGAAGAAAGTAAAGAAAAATCCTTGGTTTGATATGAAAAAGTATTGATGGTTTCAAATATCCCTAGCTTTCCTTTTTTTGATATTATAAAATTTATTAAATCATCTTTTTTTGTTTCGTTAATATCCGTAATAATAAAAAGCTCCAACAAAGGATGTCCATGTTCATCCACCTCCAAAATGGTAGAGTGATGCATACACCATATTGTTTTTCCAGATTTGCAATTCACAATATATTCGTATGAAAATCGAAGGTCTTTTATTTCTCCATTATTGGAATATTTGGCGCAATGTTCAAGAAAAACAGGAAAGACACTAGTTGTAATAATTTCAGCATGAATCGTATTAATTTTTGAAAAACTAAAATCCAACCCACCTTTCATATAGTCCTCGGCTGTATACCCAAAAAAATGCCTTACATTCTCACTATAATGCTGATATTGAAGAGTGTCAAAATTAAATATTCCTACAATTCCCGGAAAGGATTGCAGAAAAATTCCTAATTGACCATCGTTCAACAGTTTATTATAGCGATCACTCATTGAAAGGGGGTATACAAAGATTAAAGATAGTACTTTTTTTCTCAGACAAAATAAAAGTACGTATTAAAACAATAGTATAATATTGTAATATTAATAAAAAAAAATAATATTATACTATTTTATAGGAATAAATACCTCTTTCGGGTGATTGATTCAAAAATTAAGATAATGTAATTTTAAACAACAAATAGTCATTATTTGTTTACCTACCGGAACCTCAATACTAAGGAAAATCCTAGTATTACAGCCATGCACGTATGTACAAATTATCTTCCCAAAATGCCCACCCGTACATACGGGCATTTTTAGTTACTTTTTAATAATTTCCTGAAATTTCCAATTGACTTATTATTTGTCTTTATCTCCAAAAATCGCGTCCAATATCCAATAAAAAACAGATATAACTATACTAAAAAGCATCGCATGCCAGATGTTATCTACTGAAAAATGTGTTGTAAAATGATCTACCAACATTACCATCAATCCATTAATAACCAAAAGAAACAGGCCTAATGTAAAAAAGGTGATCGGTAACGTAAGTAGTTGTAATATGGGCTTTACGGTAACATTGATAACTGCAAGAATTAAGGCAACCAGTAAGGCATACCAAAAATCCGTCAGGTAGATCCCTGGTACAAGTTTAGAAGCTCCAAAAATAGCGACTCCCTGCAATAATAATCGAATAAGTAATTTAGACATAGCGTTATACCTTACTTTATGAATTATGCCAAAATTGTTTTGCTACTGATAATTGTTTGCGTTCTATCAGGTCCGATAGAGACTACTGTAATAGGAACATTTAGTTGTGATTCTAAATAATGAATGTATTCAGAAAGCTCAGGTGGAAGACTTTCATAGGAAGAAATACCGTCCAGAGTACAATTCCAACCCTTCATAGTTTTATAAACCGGCTCGTAATTTTGTTCACACAAATCGTATGGTATTTGATCGGTAATGCTTCCATCGCTTAACTTATAATGTGTACATATTTTTATTTCTTTGAAAATATTCAACACATCTGCTTTCATCATCAACATTTCAGTCACACCATTCAACATAATTGCATATTTGAGTGCTGGTAAATCAATCCAGCCACATCTTCGCGGACGACCCGTTGTTGAACCAAATTCATTCCCTTCTTTCCTCAATGCATCTCCATCCGCATCCAACAATTCAGTCGGAAATGGACCTCCTCCAACTCGAGTACAATATGCCTTAAATATTCCAAACACATTACCTACATGTGCCGGAGCAAGTCCCAATCCGGTACAAGCACCAGGTGCCATAGTATTGGAAGAGGTAACAAAAGGATAAGAACCAAAATCAATATCCAGCATAGAACCTTGTGCTCCTTCCGCTAAAATCGTTTCGTTTTTTTGAATCGATTCATTAATAAAATATTCACTGTCTATGATGTTGAATTTTTTTATAAATTCGATAGCTTCAAAGAAATTTTTTTCCAACCCTGGTAAATATTCTTTTTCCAATGCCGGTGTGTTGTATTCAAATTTATAAAAATCCAAAATTGTTTTATGAGAAGCGACCAATTGGTCATACCTGGTTTTGAAATTCCCCGAAATAATATCACCGACTCTCAGACCCTGACGGGCAATTTTATCCTGATAGGCAGGCCCAATACCGCGAAGGGTAGAGCCAATTTTATTATCTCCTTTCGATTTTTCGTAAGCTTTGTCCAACAGACTATGAGAAGGAATAATAATCTGAGTCTTTTTAGAAATGAATAGATTTTTACTGAAATCTATGTTGTATTTTTCAAGACTTAGAATTTCTCTTTTAAAAACAATCGGATCAAGCACCACACCGTTGCCAATAATATTTTTTATATTGGAGTGAAATATCCCGGATGGAATCTGATGTAATACATGTTTGATACCATCGAATTCCAATGTATGTCCTGCATTGGGACCTCCTTGAAACCTTGCTACTACCTGGTATTTAGGTGACAAAAAATCCACAATTTTCCCTTTTCCCTCATCTCCCCATTGTAACCCCAATAAAATATCTACTGCCATCGATTTATTATTAATTAATTTTCGTTTTAATTCAATTTTAAAAATCTTCTACTACTTAGCCTCCAACATCTTTACCGCTTCCTCATTATCCTTGGTAATGGTAAAAATAGAATTAAGTTTCGTAATCATGAGCAATTTGCTTATTTGCTCTGATGGATGAATGAGTACAAATTCCCCATCCTTGTTTCTAAACTTTGTAAGCAACGTAATCAGAATTCCCAATCCATTGCTATTCATATAACGTACCATAGAAAGATCTACTGCACATTTTTTTACTTTTCTATTCATAATATAATCATTCGCCACTTCAACAGCCTGTAAGCCGTTATTTTCGCCCAGCAAATCTCCTGACAACTCCATAAACAGAACATCTTCTTTAAGATAATGATTTAGTTTCATCGTAGTATTTTAGGAATAATTATTCTTGACTTTATTTTCACAGTTTTCCTTTGTACACTGTCCATAAAGTATAAGCGAATGATGCATTACTTTAAAACTCAATAACTCCCCTACCATCGTCTGAATTCCATGAATACGAGGATCACAAAACTCTGTCACCTTACTGCACTCTGTACAAATGAGATGATCGTGCTGACGGAAACCATACGATTTCTCGTACTGTGCAATATTTTTACCAAATTGATGTTTAGTCACCAAATCACAATCCACTAATATATCAAGTGTATTATAAACTGTAGCGCGACTTACTCTGTAATTTTTATTTTTCATACTGATGTAAAGTGACTCTACATCAAAATGTCCTGTTCTGGAATAAATTTCTTCAAGAATTGCAAACCGCTCCGGGGTTTTGCGCAATTCCTTATTTTCAAGGTAAACTGTAAATATTTTTTTTACCTCGCCAAAAATTTTCTC
>DATHPH010000111.1:0-5539 GCA_035484095.1 Cytophagaceae bacterium
TATGTATAAGAAAATAAATTTCAAACCATGTGTAGAATAAATACATTACAATAAAATTAATTACGAATGTAACTTCTTGGTTTTTAAAATATAATATCATAAAAACCATAAAAATAAGAGAGAAGAAGAACCGTATTGACATAGATATAAAATAAAAAATATGAAATTGCTTAGCCCAATGCGTCATTCCTATTTGATTAATTCTTATCACTATGAGAAAAGTACAAAAAAAGAAAGATTGTATTTCCCAAATCAGCGGATGAATCAAGGTGATTTGTTTCAAAAATATCAAACTAATAAGAAATATAAGAACAGAGGTGGTGGCGAACACCAGTATTAGTTTATTGAAATTCATAAATTATTAATTAATTAAATTTTAAGTAAGTTGACAATCAGATAATTATGACATATTGACAAGCAAAAAGTCATTTTTCTGTTTAGAAAACCCGCAAAAGTAAAGAATTATTTGTTATTAGACACTTGTTTTATAAAAATATATAAACTCCCACCCAAAGAGCTTAATAATAAAATAATTAAAAATACTGGCACCTTTAACTTAAAATAATTATCCAGCTTTAAACCACCCCATGCTGCCAAACAAAGCGTGGCTACTATTTGAAAACCAAAGCCAGAATAACGGAGGTAATCGTTAAGCGGTTTTCGCTTCTCTGTATATTTTTCCTTCTCCAATATTAATTTCTTTTATGGCAACTCCCATTTTGCAAGTACCGTTGAAAATAGCACCTACCTCAATCATTATTTTCCCCGCTATGATGTCTCCTTCTATAACAGCAGTAGGTTTTAAAATAAGCAAATCGGTTACTTCAATCTGACCTTTTATACAACCTGCTATTTCAGCATTTTGGGTAACTATATTTCCTTCAATAAGAGAAGAATCGCCCATGGCAACTTTGGCTTTGCAACGAATATGGCCTACTAATTTCCCTTCGATACGTAAATTTCCAACCGTCTCCATATTGCCTTCTATTACTGCATTCTTGGCAATGATGGTACTGGCATTTCCCAGTTGCTCTAATTCCTTTTTGGATGCATCACTTTTAAACATACTCTATATAAAAAGTCAAATTTAATACTAATGAATAATGTATGGATTGTCCGAAACTATTCCACTGTAGCAATATGCCAATTATTTGCTTAAATAACAAACATCCTATTTATTTATCCCAAGCGATATATTTTGAGGGATTTAAAAATTTTCCATTATACGCCATACTAAAAACTATTTTTTGCTCCGCTGCAGCAGCAATAACAGACCCTTTTCCTACTCCGGCTCCTGTTTTCACTAAAGGTAATCGAATGTGATCGTATACCGTTAGCAATCCATTTTTGTATTGAAGAATCAACTTGTACGTACTATCGGCATTTTTTATAGTAGAGACCACGATTCCGTCGTCCAACGACTTAACAGGTTTATTCTTGTCTGCGTTTATATATACACTTGTAGTATTTTCATTTTGTTTCGCATTTATTATTTTTCCCGCTATTGGTGCAAAAAAATACAACACAGAATATCCTTCCTTTGATCGATAAACGGGATCTTTGGCTTCCTTTTCAAATTTTTCTCTAAACTCTTCTTCCTCAATACTGGTTTTTTCAACCACATTTTTTTCTACCTTTTGTACAACAGTATCTTGCGTTTTCCGTTCACCACCATCCAACATGTTTTTAAAACTAACAATAAATTGATCTTTGGTTTCCATTTCATATTCCAGGGAATCTACTTTGGCTGCCAGGGAAATAATCATTTGGGTTTCGCCCGATTTATTATTCCCGCCTAACAAATAAGCTGCAAGAAAATTAATTCCTGTTACCAAAGCATAAAACAACAAAACCAACATCGTCAGAATTACAAGAAGCCTTGCAAAGTTGAATGAAATGGTCCATCGGTCAGCAAAATTCTCCTCGTTTCGGACAATTAACTGATATTTATTCGTTAATCTTTCTGTCAGAGTTTTTCTCTGCATTCTATTATGGTTATATTTTTATAATATTGCATTTTACTTAAATTGTTAAATAAAACAAAACGGAATTTGAAGATCTGGTTCGTTCAGGTTGTGTATTGGGCATTAGGAATTGGAATAACGTTGGCTCTGTATGCTTGTTCCCAAGAAAAACATACCTTCGTAGCCCGCAATTGGCATAATCTTCATGCCCGTGATAATGCTTATTTTTTAGCAAACGACCGGCTAAAAGAGCTGGAAAATGAAATAGACACAAAGACACAAAGTAATTATAACAGAGTTCTCTTCCCTGTCACAATCATTGATACCAACCAGACAAAATCGTATAAAGACAAAACGGATGATATTATAAAGAAAGCATCTTTGCCTATTACCATGCATAAAAATAGCTACTTCGTAGATAACAGCTATATCCTTGTAGGTAAATGCCGTGTACTTCGAGGAGAATGGAAACTAGCTCTTGAGACATTTAAATTTGTAAATGCAGAAGGTGAAAGCGAAGAGCGATATGAAGCGTTGACACAAATGATGCGTCTGTTTCTTTTAAAAAGAGATTTCCGAAGCGCCGGCTATGTGATGGATTATCTGGAGAAACAAGAATTTAAATCAAAAAAAAACATACGGGATTTCTCACTTACGAAAGCACAGTATTACCGCCATCAGGAAAATTATTTTCCTATGATCAAAAATATTGAAACTGCAATTCCATTAGTAAAAGGGAAAAAGGAAAAAAAAGCGAGGCTGTATTTTATCTTAGGACAAGTATTTCAATTTCAGAAAAACGATTCTATGGCTTATCTAAATTACAAAAAAGCTATAAAAAACAACCCTCCTTATGAACTTTCCTTTTATTCTAAACTCTACCTGGCACAAGTTACGTCCATTCATAATGCCAATGACAAAAAAAGAACGGACCGGTATTTTAAAAAACTTTTGAAAGATAAAAAAAATCTCGAGTATAAAGATAAAATCTATTACGAGATGGCTCTTTTTGAATACAAACAAAAAAAAATTCCGAAAGCAATTAATTACCTTGAAAAATCAGTCTACGAAAGCCGCGGGAACAAATATCAGAAGGGTGCTACATATTTAAAGTTGGGAGAAATTTATTATGAAAATTTAAAGAATTTTGAAACGGCAAAATTGTACTACGATAGTGCTGTAGCCGTTTGGGATAAAAACGATCCTCAATACAAAGAAATATCTGAAAGACAAAAAGTACTGGAAAGTTTTGTAAAAAATTTACTCATTGTACGCAGGGAAGACAGCTTGCAGAGGCTTGCTAAAATGGATAGTGTTTCGTTGGACAAATTTATAGACAAAGTAATAGAAGATGAAGAGGCGGCAAGAATATTAAAAGCAAAACAGGTTGCTGCTGCAAAAAAGCGTGCTTCGGAAATTCAAGCTACCGCTGCAACACAAGTGGTTGAAAATTCAAACCCTGCAGATGTCTCAACCTGGTATTTTTATAATAATGCAGCACTATCGAGAGGTGCAACGGATTTCGTCGTAAAATGGGGTACACGTAAACAAGAAGACAATTGGCGAAGGTCTGTTAAAGACACACCAATTGACAATGGGGCTGACAATGCTACTCCACAAGACAGTACGAATGCCGGTACAACTACAAAAATTGCTCCTGATTCAACAACAAAAAATAAAAAACCAAAAATCGACAAATCGCTGTACTACAAAGATATTCCTTTTACCGATGCTCAAATGAATGCTTCTGATCAAAAAATCCAGGAAGCACTCTATAATCTCGGACGAATTTACAATTTGAAACTGGGAGAACCCGAATTGGCGATTAAAACTTTCGAGGATTTATTGAAACGATATCCAAACTATAAAAATGCCCCGGAAGTTTTATATTTCTTATATTTAATAAATATAGATCAGAAAAATTTTGACCGTGCAGAATATTGGAAACGAAAACTTATCAGTGAATATCCAAAATCCATTTATGCAAAGATGCTAATCAATCCAAACTATTTGAAGGAAAGCAAAGAAGAAAATAAATTGGTCGCCTCTTTGTACAGGCAAGCATTTGAAACCTACGAACGAAACGATTTTATTGCTGCAGATTCTATGCTGGTTTCAATTATAAAAGCTCATCCTGACAATGAAATCATGGATAGAATCCGGTTGTTAAGAATTCTTATAACGGGTCGTACAAAAAACGCATTGGTTTATAAAACACAACTGCAGGACTTTATAAATGATAAGGAAAATGAGTTCAGCACTACATTACCAAGAGCCAAAGAAATGTTGGCCAACTCGGATGAGTTTTTGAAAAAACTTAACGAGAAAGGAGGCGAAATAAAAGCATCCGACGTACGATATAGTACGAACACCAGTAAACCGCATTTTTTTGTAGCTGTTTTTGAAAATAAAAAAGCGAAGAAAGAAGTGGTACAAAAACAGTTTACGATTTATAATAAAAAATACCATCCGGACCAGAATCTCACACTAAATACCCTAAAATTATCTGACACTACTTTTGCCATTGTAGTTGAAACCTTTGAGGCAATGTATCCAAGCAAGCAATACCGAGATCAGATTATAACACCAGGTACTACTGTAAAACCATTTGAGTCGGCATTAAATGCAACGTTTTTTATTACCGACGACAACTATAAATTGTTTTACAAGGACAAAAATGTGAATACCTATCTGGAATTCTTCAAAAAAAATTACTAACCCCATTATTCATGCGATTGGTCTCTCATCCTGTATTATGCAATTACTACATTACTTATCGATGTAATGCTACCTGCAGCTTTTGTGATATATGGGAAAAGCCTTCTCCCTATGTAACACTGGAAAATGCCGAAGAAAATTTCAAAGCGCTCAAAAAACTTGGGGTAAAGGTGATCGATTTCACTGGAGGAGAACCTCTCTTACATCAACAACTGGATTTGCTTCTTACATTGGCAAAAAAGTATAAATTTATTACCACTGTTACCACCAACACTCTTTTGTATCCAAAGTATGCAGAAAAGTTAAAAGGAAAAATTGACATGTTGCATTTTTCGCTTGACTCGCCTATACAAGCAGAACATGATGCTTCCAGAGGAGTAAAATGTTTCGAAACATTCCTTGAGTCTTTAAAAATAGCAAAAAATATTGGAGAAAGACCTGATATTCTATTTACTGTTTTTGAGCACACCATTGATAAAATTCAACAGGTATACGATGAAATTTCACAACCCAACAATCTTGTATTAATTCTTAATCCTGTATTTGAATACAGCAATGTAGAAACGGGAGAAAAGCTATCCGAAGAAAGCTTGCATAAACTTCACAAATGGTCAAAGAAGAAAAATGTCTATCTAAACGAAGCGTTTTTGGAACTCCGAAAAGATGGAGGAAACCATATCGACAAGCCCATTTGTATTGCGGCCAGTACTACGGTTGTAATTTCTCCTGAAAATAAATTGGTACTTCCCTGTTATCATTTAGGATTAGAAGAAATCCCTTTAAATGGACAACTATACAATTTGTATCGCTCGGAACCTGTAAAAAAGAAAATCGCAATGGAGGGGCGTTACAAAAAA
>DATHPH010000112.1:0-4877 GCA_035484095.1 Cytophagaceae bacterium
TACTTCTCCAAGCCCTGTTTCGCATGCACTTAATACTACAAGTTCCGTATGGTCAAGACCTAGATTCATGGCTTCATCTGAGGTTAAAATCCCATCTTCTTTGTTAAATTCATGTATGTTTCCCGACTCCAACAAGTAACCACCGTTCTTTAATAGCAAACCGGATCGTTGCAACGGATTCATAACAGCTTTTTCTGTTACTTCGTCTAACATATCCGTCACAGGAGCGTCTACCAGAAAAAATCCATGCGTAGCAATATGGAATACTCTTGGACTGTTTAATTTTTTTACTTTGTCTTCTGTAGCCTCGTCATTCAAAAATAATTTCACTTTCCATTGTCCGTTATTTAACAATGCATTTAACTGTGTTACTTCTTTTTCGGCTCCTATAAGTTGAGGTGTTTTTCGTTTATCCGCTTCAATTTGTTCCGGATAATAGGTTGGATTCCCAAACAAATCAATCGTGTTATTGTATTGAGTTGTAGAGGCATTTTTGGTTTTGTCGGACTTCTTAAAACTATTTCTCGCCAATAAATCGCGGGTACTGCTTAGCAGCAACAAATTATTTTTATTTAAAATAAAATCATTATCAGGAGTTCTGATGGCTTCAAGGTTGAGTTGATTGTATACGCCGTCCAGTGATAGGTATATTTTGGCATATTCCTTTTTCATCAAGTCCTTAATAGGTTTCCAGAAAATTGCGTATGAAAAATTATCTTCTATATCAAACTTGATACAATTTTTGTAATAGCTTATGTATTTTGTATCGAGTTGCTGCCCGTTTTTAAGAAGTATGAAATCCGGATTTCCTTTAGTGTCTGTACTTACCGACATAATTGCGTACCAAATGGTGTCGGTAAATTTTTTATCGTACAATCGGAAAGGAATTACTTCAAAGGCAATTTCATCGTCCTTTAAAACTTTTTTCAGTTCTTTCCATTCGTATACTACCTTCTTTTCATAAAGATTGGCAAATAGATCTGAGCTGGCATTTAATTTTTTTTCAAGCTCCTCTATTTCATTTTCAAGTTTTGTTACATCAATACTATTCTCTCTTTTTTGGGCAATGTTTAAGGACAAAACGGAAGTAAGATTTTCTTTTTTCAATATCCAATCTTCGTAGGTTTTAATTAAAGTAGTATCTCCGCTTTTCAGAATTCGCTCTCTTACTTTTATAGATGAACTCAGTAAAATTGCTTTGGTTTTTAAAGTGATGTTGTAAACATTCGCTACCATATCCGGATAAGCAGTGTTTTGAGTAAATGCAAGTGTCTTATAAAATTCAAAATCGTTTCTTACTTTTTCCCAATACTTCGCTTTCCCCCGTTCGCTCAAGGTTGGAAATATTTTATCAAGGTAGCGTAGGGATTTTTGTATTGTTTCTTCCGACTCAATGATTGAGTTTTTTACATCACCAAGACAATAATACATTTGAGCGCTTCGGCCTAATGACTCTACATAGCTTGGATGATTATTATCAAATAATGTTGCATAAATATTTTTTGATTTAATAAATTGATTATTGGCTTCAGCATAATTCTTTTTCAAATAGAAAATATCTCCTTTGATATAACTTATTCGGGCAGTGTGCGTATTTTGTTCACCAAGTTTGGAGACCCAAATCAAATTAGCCTTCTCCAATATTTCCAGGGCTTTGTCGAGGTATCCATTTTCTAAGTAAAAAATAGATGCATTCTCAAGTGCTTCTGCGTATGGAGGACTTTTTTCTCCAATACTTCCACTGATTATTTTAAGAGATTGATTGAAAAGATTTTCAATCTCATTTTTTTGTTTCTTGTTGAAATGTTTTACTAATGCCAGTTCGTTCATGGATTCTGCTACTACTATGTGATTAGTCCCATAAACCGATCTGGCAATCTCTACTACTTCTTGGCCGATTTTTTCCGCTTTATCGTAGTCGCCGATAGAGGTAAACAAACGTTCCAGAAGTTTTAAACTCTCTGCGTATTTACTTGATTTCTCACCAAATTTATTTTTAGCAATACTTAAAGCACGTTCTATTAATTTTTCTGCTTCAATGTAGTTCCCTGTTATAAATTTCAAATAGCCTAATAAATTCAATGGTTGGATGAGTGAACCGCTGAAAGCTCCGTATTTATTTTCCCGCGACTTTAGCATCTCGTTCAAAAAATCTTCCGTTTCCGAATATTTCCCTAAATAAATATTAAGTTCGGTAATTTCTTCACTTGTATTTGAAAATTTTATATCACCATTTTCTGCCCGTTTAGTGAGTCTATTCGATTTCCGCAACGTCGTGTTTGCTTCGTCAAATAAGCCCAGTAATATTTGAAGTTTTGCTTTACTTTCAAGAGCATGTGCCTGATCTAGTCTATCTTTGGAAGTTCCTTTTTCCTGAAATAGCTTAAAGGATTTTTCCAACTTGGAATCTGCTTCTGTATATTTTCCTGTAACGATATCAACATTGGCATATTTTTCAAGGGCCACGGCATATTCTACTGAATTAGGAGAGTAGTATTGATCTGCTTCTGTCAACATTTCTTTGGCAATGGAATAGGCTTTGTCAAACTGATCGATCAGAAGGTATAATTTGATTTCCCCGTAATTATAACCTGCGTAATCTTTATTTTTATGACCGATTTCTTTTTTCACTATATTATTTAGACTATTGGCATAGATGGATTCTGCTACTTTCATTTGATCGCTTGCGGTGGTATAGTGATCCGCTACCTTTAATTGTATCGTATGATACATCGGAGAATTTTCTCCATACTTCGATTTTAGTATCTTGACTGCTTCAAATAAACAATTTTCAGCTTTCTCAATTTTGTTATTTCGCATGTATACCTCATAGATCGTTATTAATGTGTTGGCTCTCCAAATATGATCCAGTGGAACTAAATCTTTATCGGATAGAAAAATTTCCAGACTTTTTTCTGCTTTTGCCCAATCCTGATTAAGGATATCTTTTCTGGTATCAATAAGATTGTTTCGTTGATAGGCAAAACTTTTTCTTCCATAATAACTCTTAATTTTTGCATCAACTTCTTCGTTTTTTATTTGGGCTTCTTTATTTTTTTCCAACTCTTTTAATGCCGGAATTAAGGCTTCTTCAATAGTCATAAGGAGTTCACAATCCGGTTGCAAAAAACCCAGGGCGACTGTTTCGGCTTTTCTTAATTTTTTTTCTACCTCGTAATAATCTCCTTTTTCTAAAGCTATTAGTGATTGGAAGTAAAAGGCTTCCGCGAGCGATCCTTCTTTGGCACCAATTGTTTTTCGAATCCAATCCTGATTTTCTTCCAATAGAAGATTGGCTTGGTCGTATTCACCGTTTTCAATCATTACCCATCCTCTAAGATTGGCCATAGAGGCATATACTTTTTGTCTCAGGAGCATTTCTTCTTTTGAATACTTGACCTGTTTTTCTTTTCCTTTGGAGTCTTTAACGGTTTCTGGTATGGTAAGACTTTCACTTGCGATGGTCATCAAAGGAGCAAACTCTCCAGAAACTTTAGTTAAATAACCAAGGTTGGCACGAATTTTCAGATACGAGAAATTTATTCTGTTAATGCAGTAGCGGTCGGTGACTTTGTTATTTGCTACCAATTGTCTGGCTTGAAGATTGTATGTTTCTGCTGTTAAAAATTCATAATAAGAAATATAGGCTTCCGTAATTTGATTGAGGGCTCTTGCGTATTGGGTCGCATCTGATTTATCCGAAGAAGAAAGCATTTTCGCTGCTTGATCAATAGTGTTTTTATAGGTGTCAAATTTGCCAAGTGCTACTTCAAACGTTGCCTCAAGCGCCAATAGTCTGGATACGGGAAGGCTCTGTTCGCCAAATTTACTTTTCAGTTGGGGTTCAATTTTTTTTAATTGTCCAAGTCCGGATTTGTAATCTCCGATTTGATAACCATATTCAATCTTGGCAAAAGTTTGTTCCCAGTTTATTTCTTTAGAAAAGCCAGAAATGAAAGTTAAAAGTGTAAGAAAGAAACACAGCAGTGTGTACTTTTTCATAAATATAATGTTATAGGTTCTGTGAATTAGTAAAATACTGAAATTGAACCCTCTAAAATAAAGAAAAATAGCCGAGTTGCGCAGAAGAAATTTTTAATTTTCTTAAATCATGCACCAATTGCCTGGTTTATAAAAGCAGAAACCTCTTTTGCTTTGTTTAGAATCATAAAATGACCTCCACCTTCTATTGGCATACAATTGGTAATGTTTTTTATTGGAAAAATCTTGTCTTTTGTTCCGTGGATGTGTACTACATTTTGGGATAAATGATTCTTCCAATGAAGAATCTGATTATTTGCCCAAGGTAAGAAAACAGGGTTAGTATCGGCAATTATTTTTTTTAGCAAAAGACTTTCCTCTTCAGATTGAATTCCAAAATAATAGTTTGCTGTATATTTATTCAAAAATTTAAGCAGTGAAGGAGGTAATTTGTAAAGCTTCGTTTTTCTTATGAAATGAAGTGTCCAATCCATTTCGTTTTCATTCTTTACACTGGAAACGATTATCAATTTTCTAACAGGAATAATTTTTGCAATTTCCTGCGCAATAATTCCACCAAAAGAAAGTCCAACCAGGATAACTTCCGATCTTGTATCTATTTGCGTAATGAGTCTTGAACAATAACTTGTCAACGATTCATTTTTAAATGGGATTTCCCATTCAATATGTTGTTGAAATGGATGATTGATTATTAAATTCCTAAAAACCTTTTTGTCAGCTCCAAGACCGCTTATGAAGTATATTTTATCAGGCATTCTTATTTTTTAAAATAAAATCCGATTTTCTGATCTTCTATCATTAATTCAAACGCACCTTCCTCTGTAATTTTTTTCAAGTCTGCTCCGATAAATGCCAGATCATTTTTAGTAATGTTA
>DATHPH010000113.1:0-17221 GCA_035484095.1 Cytophagaceae bacterium
AACCGCTGCTGCCACCGCACAGTTGGTATTTGAAATTATCACAGCATTAGGGGACGGTGATTTGATTGATGTGCCCATTGGAGAATGTATTTATGCCGGTATTATGACCGATACAGGATCTTTCAGGCATCCAAGTACAAATAAACAAGTTCATCTGATAGCAGCAGGACTTATGGACAAAGGAGTGAATACCTCCAAAGTTCATCAATTGATATACGATAACAATACAGAAACAAGGTTGCGTTTTATTGGTTTTTCACTTTCAGAAAAACTGATCGTTTTGAAAGAATTTCATACTGCCTATTTTGTTATTAATGGAAATGAATTGGCTCGGTTTGAATCTAAGACAGGTGATACAGAAGGATTGGTCAACTATGCTTTGTCCATTAATGGGATTAACATGGCAGCCGTCTTTATCGAAAGACCGGATGCTATCAAAATGTCTTTCCGCTCCAAGGGAGACTTCTCTGTAAATGATTTTGCCCGAAAGTATTTTGAAGGAGGAGGCCATAGAAATGCAGCAGGCGGGCGTTCCTCTCTTTCTTTGATTGAAACCGAAAAAAAATTCTTATCTACCTTACCCGAATATAAAACAGAACTATCAAATTATTAACTATTTTAAATTTAACTATTCTTCTAAATGAACATTAAAAAATCCTTTCTCTTTTTTGCAGCAGCATTTGCTTTCATGGCCTTACAATCATGCAAAGATTATAAAACAACCAAAGATGGTCTTAAATATAAAATTATTGTAGACTCTGCTGGTCCTTCGATTGAACTGGGCGGGGTAGCCTACGTGAATATGTTGTATACAAATGAAAAAGACACTTTTGATTCTAAAAAGGCAAATATGGGTGCTCCGATTCCTATTCGTCTTCCCGATTCACTTGTGTTCAAAGCTAGTTTGGAAGAAGGTTTATCGTTGCTTTCTAAAGGAGACAGTGCTTCGTTCGTTATAAGCACAGATTCTCTTTATAAAAATATTTTTCGTGAGCCAATTCCCAAAGAAATGAAACCGGGTAGTATGACTACTTTCTTTATTAGAGTAGTAAAAACCTTAACAAAAGATTCCGTAAAGGCACTGGAGAATAAAATGAAAGAAGACCGCATGATTGCAGAACAAAAAAATCGTGCACAATTAGAAAAGGATACACTCGCCATTATTGAGTACTGTAAGAAAAAGAATATTAAAGTGAAACGTACACCGGATGGGGTTTACTATGCCATCACAAAAAAATCCGGAGATGCGATCACACTTATGCCTGGTGATACTGCCAAAACATTTTATACAGGCAAACTATTAGATGGAACAAAATTTGATTCCAATGTTGGGAAAGAACCATTTCAGGTTGTAGTTGGATACGATCAGGTAATTAGAGGCTGGCATTCCGGATTAATGGCTTTAAAGAAAGGAGAGCAAGCTACCTTGTTTATTCCTTCAATTCTGGGATACGGCGAACGTGGAGCAGGAGCTTCCATTCCTCCCAATTCAATTTTAATGTTTGAAATGGAAGTCTTGAAATAATAGTTCACAATAGGTTAAATGATACTAAAATAAAAATAGTTATGAATCAAATAAAATTTTTCTTCCTGGCAATTCCGATGTTTTGCCTTGGTCTTTCAGGGATGGCTCAGACGACTACAAAAAAAGCACCTGCGGCCACTACTACTGCTACAAAATCTGCTACGGTGGCACCTGCACCAAAGAAGGATTATAAAAAATCACCTAACGGTCTTTTGTATAAATTTTTTGTAAACAAAGAAGGTGTGAATGCTAAAAGCGGAGATGTTTTGCGTCTTAATTTTGCATTAAAAACAGAAAAAGATTCCTTGCTTAGAAGCACTTTTAAGGAAGGAAATCCAGCTGAATTGCCTTTGCGCAGCAGTCCTTATAAAGGATCACTTGAAGAAGGGCTTATGATGATGTCTGTTGGCGACAGTGCTTCTTTCTTAGTTAACGCAGATTCATTGTTTGCGAAAGTTTTCTTTACACCCCTTCCTCCTTTCATAAGAAAAGGCAGCAATGTTGAATTCGTTATTAAAATGATCCATATAATGACGGAAGAGGAATACAAAAAGGAAAAAGAGAAAACAACGGCTGAGATGGTGGCGAAAGAAGACCAAACGATTCAGGAGTATTTAACTAAAAATAACTTGAAAGGTACAAAAACGGCCTCAGGATTGTATTATGTGCAAACAGCAGCTGGAAACGGTGTTAAAGCAGAAAAAGGTAAAACGGTTTCTGTACATTACACAGGGAAATTATTAAATGGAACTAAATTTGACAGTTCCGTAGATCGTGGTCAGCCATTTGAGTTTGGGCTTGGTGCAGGACAAGTGATACAAGGATGGGACGAGGGCATTGCTCTTATGAGTGTCGGGGAGAAAGGAATTCTGTTGGTCCCTTCTGTTTTAGGCTATGGAGCAAGAGGAGCCGGTGGAGCAATACCTCCCAATTCTGTTTTGATCTTTGACGTAGAATTATTAGGTGTAAAATAATTTGAATAAAGTTGATGCGCTATAGTTGTTAGAAGCAATTATAGCGCATCAATTATTTAACGACGAAATGAAAACGTTTCTTTTGCTTTTTTTCTTATTCATGACAACTTCTGTTTTTGCGCAGAATGATACGGTATATTGTGAAAGCGGGCTAAAATACGTGCAATTAAAACCGGGTGTCGGCAAAAAGGCAATGAACGGTCAGCGGGTAAAAGTGTCATACGTGGGGAAACTAATGACCGGTGAGGTTTTTGAAGCACTGGAAGATGGAGATGTCTTTATGTTTAAAATTGGTGATCCCGGAATTATCAGCGCGTGGAACGAAGGATTTAAGTTAATGAGTACAGGTGAAAAAGGAATTTTCATTACACCACCCTTCCTGGCTTATGGGACGAAAGGCGCAAAGGATCCGACAGGTGAGAAAGAATACCTTGTTCCCCCTAATGCAACACTTATCTTTGAAGTAGAATTGATCAGTATAAAATAAAGATGATCTCCTCAGATGCGCTTTTTCGGCAATGTGCAAAAAAACTGGAAGAGGTATACGGCAAAGAGGAGGCTCAATCCTTGGCATTTTTACTCTTAGAGCATTTTTTTTCTCTTTCACGAGCGGCAATTCTGGCAAGGAAACAAATTGTTCTTTCAGAGAAAGTAGAAGTTATAAATCAATATATAGAAAGACTCAATCAACAAGAACCTATTCAATATTTGTTAGGTAAAACAGTTTTTTATGAGCACGAGTTTGAAGTAAATCCTGCCGTACTTATTCCCAGACCGGAGACAGAAGAACTGGTACAATTAATTATATCGGAAAATAAAGGAGAGAACCCTTTTTCCATCCTTGATATAGGAACAGGCAGTGGATGTATTGCCATTTCTTTAAAAAAAGGACTCCCTGCAGCGACTGTTTTTGCGATCGACGTTAGCGAAGATGCATTGGCAGTTGCGAAGAAAAACGCCTTAAGCAATGATGTGAAAATTGAATTCTTACATCAGGATATTCTTGCTGCGAGTGCTATCGTTCCTTCTACGAATATTATTGTAAGCAATCCTCCATATATACTAGAGTCTGAGAAGAGATGGATGAGTAAGAATGTTTTAGAGCACGAGCCATTTCTGGCCTTGTTTGTAGAAGATCAGGACCCTTTGCTTTTTTACAAAGCTATTTTAGAAAAAGCCCAAAAATATTTATTGCCCAGGGGTAAAATTTATTTTGAAATCAATGAAAATTTTGGGAAAGAAACAGCGCAACTTCTTGTAGAGGGAGGATTCACCGAGGTTTCAATTCGAAAGGACTTAAATGGGAAAGAAAGGATTGTAAAAGGAATGAAACAAAATTAACTTTTAATTTTCTCTTTTGTAGAAATTATTTCTTTTTTTCCAATAATAAAAAAACTTATTAAGGCACAAACTCCACCCAAGACAAGCATTAATACAAACTGTGAGCTGTGTAATACGAATGCGTACGCAACACCATCGTCCTGGCTTAATCCGTAAAACAGGGTGAGGCCTAAAGCAACAAAGAAATGAAAAGACCCGGCTCCGCCAGAGGCCGGTACCGACATGCCGATAGCACCTGCAATCAATATTACCAAACCAGCCATTGGTCCAAGATTGGAGGTAAAAGGAAGGGAAAAAAAGACAACATAAGTCATAAAGTAGTATGCTGTCCAGATAAATAAAGTCTGAAAGACAAATTCTTTCTTCTTTTCAAGCTTAATAAAACTTTGATAGGCCTCTTTAAAGAGTTGAACAATGAAATTTTTAATTTTTATAACAAAAGAATGATTTCTGAAAATGATAAGTACTAGTAGAAAGAGCATTCCAATTCCGATAAACCAGGGAAGGTATTTTGAGAGTAGTCCAGGTTCATTGTTCTTACCAGACAGCCCGTCTTTGATAAGAAATAGAAATTTTTCGTATTCTAAGAACAAAGAAAAAACCACCAGAAACCCAAGGCATAAAAGATCGATTATTCTTTCCGCAACTACGGTGGCAAGCGAGGAAGCCATCGGAATTTTGTCTGACCTGTTTAATACAACACAACGCATTACTTCTCCTCCTCTTGGAATAAAGATATTGCCAAAATAACCGGTCATAATTGCCAGAAAAGTATTCTTTAGGCTAGGAGAATACCCTAATGGTTCTAATAATAAATTCCATCGGCGTGCACGACTAAGATGCGATAACATCGATATTCCCAATGCCAGTATAATCCAGTAGGGATTTGCATTTTTTATTTTGTCCCAAGTATCCTTCGGGTCTACAAAAATAAAAATGGCTGCAATCATTAAAACAGCAATTGCTAAAGAAAGAATAATCTGATAAGATTTTTTCAAAATGGTAGATTAGACCTTTTGGTTTTTATCGTTTACAAATACACGAACCGGTGTCCAGTTGGCCGCTATTTCTATGCCAACACTGGCAAAGCTCATGATTATTAATACATCTCCAACTTGCACTTTTCGGGCAGCTGCACCATTCATACATATTACCCCACTGCCTTTTTCTCCTTTGATTACATAAGTTTCCAAACGTTCTCCATTGTTGTTGTTTACAATGAGTACTTTTTCCCACTCCACTATATTCGAGGCAACCATTAAATCCTCGTCAATAGTTATACTACCTTCGTAATTTAGTTCTGCCTGAGTAACAATGGCTTTGTGAATTTTTGATTTTAGAATCTGAATATTCATTCGATGTTAATGTTTTCGGAAACAAAGCTAGTATTAATATTTTAAAAATATACGTGCGTTATTTTAATTTGTAGGAATTACATGATCGAACTGTATGGTATCCTCTACCATGCTTTGTAGAGTGCAAAGCCTATATTTTTTAAATAGAGATACAAACAATTGTGGAATAAAAATTTAAATACTGTTTTCCATTACTATGTTATCGATCAATCGGACGCCATCTAAAAATACGGCAATGCAAAGTGCTATTTTTTTGTTTTTTTGTAAATCCGCCTCCTTCAGGGGCATCAGTGAAATCCCATCAGCTATTTCGAAATATTCGAGCGACAGATTTTTAAAAGGAGTCAAAAAGGATACGACTTCCTCTTTTGTCTTTTTTACTCCAACCTCAAAAAGTATTTTTTCAGCCAGTTTAAGCGATTCAATTATTTTCGCTGCCAATGGTCTGTTTTCAGCACTTAAACGACTGTTTCGGGAAGACATTGCCAGTCCATCCTTCTCCCTTATTATGGGGCAACAGTGAAGTAGCACTGGGAAAGAAAGATCAAGGGTCATTTGCTGGATGACCAGGAATTGTTGTAAGTCTTTTTGTCCGAAATAGGCGTTTGTTGGCTGAAGGATGTTAAATAATTTAGAAACGACGATTCCTACTCCTGAAAAATGACCTGGGCGGAATGCTCCCTCCATAACATTTTCCAGGGTGCCAAACTCTATTTTTAAAACAGGGCTTGAAACATACATTTCTTGTTCATTTGGAGCAAAAACAGCATTACAGCCTGTTTTTTCAAGCATTTCGAAGTCTTTTTCGAGAGTGCGCGGGTATTTTGCAAGATCGGAAGAATTATTAAACTGAATGGGGTTTACAAAAATGCTGGCGATGGTAATGTTATTTTCTTTAATGGAAGTATTTATTAAAGATAAATGACCCAAATGCAATGCACCCATTGTAGGTACAAAACCTATGGATAAACCTGCTTTCCGCTGAAACGAGCAATATTCTCGTCCTTCTTCGATGGTCCTTAACAACTTCATAATACAATTACAAATTCGGTAAAATACGAGTTAAAATTTAAAAACCTTGAATTTTACAAAAAAAAATTGTACTTTTGTGCTCCCATAGAGGAAAAATCTAACCCAATACACTTGCACTATGAGCAAACTAAGGATATTGTACGTTGCCTCTGAAATGAATCCCTTCCTGCAACAAACCCAAGTAGCCGATTTTGTACGAAAACTACCTCAAGCCATGCAAGAAAAAGGCATGGAGATACGGATTTTAGTACCAAGATTTGGCACCATCAACGAAAGAAGAAATAGACTTCATGAAGTAGTAAGGCTTTCCGGCATCAATATATCGGTTGGTGAAGAAGAAAAACCATTGATTATTAAGGTGGCTTCGGTACCAAATGCCAAACTTCAGGTTTATTTCATTGACAATGAAGACTATTTTCAAAGAAAATTCGTTTTCGAAGACAAAGACAACAAATTTTACGCTGACAATGATGAACGAGCGATCTTCTTTTGTAAAGGAGTAATGGAAACAGTAAAAAAATTAGGTTGGGCACCCGATATTGTTCACTGCAATGATTGGATGACAAGTCTGATACCTTTATACATGAAAACGAGGTATAAAAAAGATCCTATTTTTAAAAACGCAAAATCAGTCCTTTCAATTTATAATACTTCTTTTAATTATAAATTTGAAACAGACATGTTGTCAAAGGTTAAAATGTTGGATATTGACGATACGATGTTGTCGATGCTAAAGACCTGTGATTATGAAGGTTTTGTAAGAACAGGAATAGAATACGCAGATGCAGTGATAAAAGCTGACGACGAATATTGTTCTGCCCTGACAAAATTATTTGATTCAATGAAAAAGAGTAAGAAAATTAGTAGTTTTGAAGAAGAAGATTACGAAGAGAATTACTATAATTTTTATAATGAGCTTGTTGATTAAAAGAATTGTTTTTCTAAAAACAGGATTGCTAGTAGTAGTAATCCTGTTTTTTTTGGGTTGTAGGAAAGAAAAAAATTATATCGGATATGGCGATGCTAATCATATTCCGAACAACACTTTTTTTACGGATACAATTACTATTAAATCCGAGGTAGTATTGATAGGCGATTCAATCAATACCACGAATATATCAAATGGTTCATCGGGCAGCGATACCGCCGCTTTTACGCTTGCAGGGGCCTATGCAGATCCTTATTTGGGTAATATATCCGCGGAGGCATATACGCAGATTCTTCTTAAGAATGAATTTATAGAGTTACCGGCTGCAACAGCGGACTCGGCGTATCTTTATTTGAATTATTCTTATTGTTACGGGGATACAAGCCAGCCTCAGACCTTGAATATTTACCGCTTAACCAATGCAATTCAATCGTATACCAACTATTACAGTAACTCTGCCGGAATAAGCTATAATCCTATACCAATCGCAAGTGTTACTTTTTATGCTTCGGCTGATAGCAATTCAACAATTGTGGTACCCATAAAGGGCCCTTATCTGCAAGAGATTCTGAACGGTTCCAAAAATAATACCGATTTTATGGAACAGTTTCCCGGACTTGCTATTATACCTGCCAGTAATAGCCAAGGGGCTATTCTTAGAATTGACGGCAGTTATGGTGGCTCAGCCTTCAGAATATTTTATACGCAGTATTCTCAAAGTGGTATATACTATCTTTCTTTAGGGAAAGCCGCCAGAAGATTTTATCGTGTAGTAAGTGATCGGTCCGCTACGGACATTGCTTCGCTTAAAAATAAGTATGATTCTGTGAATACAAATACCTTTACGATGCACCCCAATACCGGGTATATTCAAGCATGTATTGGGATTAGAACCAAACTGAGTTTTCCTTATTTACTCAATTTCAGGACTGCTTTTAATAATATGAATATTGCTGTAATGAGCAGTCAACTGGTGCTTACGGCTTCGCCAACAAGTGATACAAGTAAATTCAAAGTGAGTTCTGGTCTATATCTAATGCAGACAACTCCCGATTCAATAAGAAGAACTCCTGCAAGTGGTATATATTATGTTCAACCGGACGGAGCCAATCAGATCTTATATAATTCCTATACAGTTGCTTACCCATCAAACGGAGTATACACGTTTTCGGTCCGATCGTATATTCAAGCAGTATTGCTGGGACAATTGCCTAATTATCCAATAATAGTTTCTCCCTATAATCTTGGTGTAGAAGTAAACAGACTAGTTTTTAGGGATAATCAAAGCCCGATTAGTCCGCTTAAATTAAATTTGTACTTTACTACAACTAAATAAAGCTACTTTTTTATCTTTGAACAATAAGTATATAACGTATAACTTTTTTGAGTATTTATGTGTGGAATTGTTGCGTATGTAGGGCATAGACAAGCTAGTCCGATTATTTTGAAAGGTCTGAAAAGGCTGGAGTACAGAGGGTACGACAGTGCTGGAATTGCATTGATTAATAATGGGCTAACCATATACAAGAAAAAAGGAAAGGTTTCCGAGCTCGAGCATTTTCTGGAAGGGAAAAATTTGAGTAGCACCATTGGAATGGGGCACACCCGTTGGGCCACCCACGGAGAGCCTAGCGATCGAAATGCACACCCGCATTATTCCAATAGCAAAGGAATTGCCATCATTCATAATGGAATAATAGAAAACTATGATTCTTTAAAAAAGGATCTTCAAATGAGGGGACATACCTTTCTCAGTGATACGGACTCTGAAGTATTCATCCATCTTATTGAGGATGTACATGAAAATAATCAATGCAGTTTGGAAGAAGCACTGCGGATTGCTCTTACGATGGTGGTGGGAGCTTATGCGATTGTCATTATGTCCAAGGATCATCCGGATCAACTTATTGCAGCCAGAAAGGGAAGTCCTTTGGTAATTGGAATTGGAAAGGATGAGTTTTTTCTTGCCTCCGACGCAACTCCCATCATTGAGTATACCAACGAGGTCGTTTACTTGAATGACTTTGAAATTGCCGTTATTAAGGGGGGCAATTTATCGATAAAAAAAGAAGACATTGCCACTACTCCCTACATCCAAAAATTGGACATGGAACTTGATTCTATTGAAAAAGGAGGATATGCCCATTTTATGCTTAAAGAAATTTTTGAGCAGTCCAAGTCTACTACTGACTGTTTAAGGGGAAGAGTTATTTCGGCACAAGGACATTTGGCATTGGGAGGAATCCGTCAGTATGCCAACAAACTTATTCATGCAGATCGGATTATTATTGTGGCCTGCGGAACGTCCTGGCATTCAGGCTTGGTGGCCGAATATATTTTTGAAGAGTATACACGTATTCCGGTAGAAGTGGAATATGCTTCGGAGTTTCGTTACCGTAACCCGATTATACGCGAAGGGGATGTTGTAATTGCTATTTCTCAATCCGGAGAAACGGCTGATACACTTGCTGCCATTGAACTTGCAAAGGCGAAAGGGGCTATTATTTTTGGCGTGTGCAACGTTGTTGGTTCATCTATTGCCCGCGCTTCACATGAGGGAGCGTACCTTCATGCTGGTCCGGAAATTGGGGTAGCCAGTACAAAAGCCTTTACAGGCCAGGTAACGGTTCTCGCCATGATGGCGATTATAGTGGCCAACAAAAAAGGAATGATTACGGAAAGCAAATACCAGGAGCTTTTGGTAGATCTTGAAAACATTCCTGCAAAAATCGAAAGAGTACTTCAGTTAAACGATTCCATAAAAAAAGTATCCGAAGAATTTAAAAATGCAAAAAACTTTCTTTACCTGGGAAGAGGATTTAATTTTCCGGTAGCACTGGAGGGCGCTTTAAAGCTAAAAGAAATTTCATACATCCATGCGGAAGGATATCCTGCTGCTGAAATGAAACATGGTCCCATTGCATTAATTGATAATGAAATGCCAGTCGTAGTGATTGCGCTTCATGACAGTTCGTATGAAAAAATAGTTTCTAACATACAAGAAGTGCGTGCCCGTAAAGGTCGCGTCATTGCAATAGTTACAGAAGGGGACACACAAATTCGTGAAATGGCGGAGTTTGTCATAGAAGTTCCAAGAATCAGCGAGCCATTATCTCCTTTGGTTTCTGTTATTCCATTGCAATTACTGGCGTATCACATAGCGGTCATGAGGGGTTGTAACGTAGACCAGCCAAGGAATCTGGCGAAATCAGTGACCGTGGAGTAGTTTCCAACGGTACGGAGTTGATCTCCTTTAACAGAAGGACTTGTAGAAGATTTAGAAAATCTTTTAGAAGCCTTGAAATCTTCTATAATGACGGGTAGTTTGAAATTGATTTATAATCGATGAAGCTTTTCGGTATAGTCGTAATTGACGATTATATTCTCTAATACACCAGTTAGAAAATCTTTCTTGGCTACATCCGAAATATTCTCATTATTCTTTATCACTTGCCCGAAGCTGTCTATCCATGATAGCCAATTCTCTTTATCTCCTAAATCAGATAAACTATTGTTTAAATCTTCAATCTGAATTAATATTTTTTTATACCTATTATTCAATTCCTTTTTCAACCTCTCAAATACACTCTTTGAGGAATAATTGCCTAATAGATGTTCAGTCTCAATCTTTACTAATCCTTTTTCAATCTCGTTTTTTTCTAATGTCAGTTTCTTGATTCCAATTTCCTTTTGTTTAATCAAGGATTTTATATCGTTTGTATTGACTGTTGTTTTTGATTTGAACTGTTCCTTTAAAGAATAAGAATTTGATAGTACTCCACAGATTGTTTTCCATAAGATACTATCTGTTGTTGGAATATGAATTGACTTTTTCATTTCACATTCAATGTCCTGTTTGTAAGAGTTATTAAATTTTCGTTCTGTGATTGGACAGTAATAGGCAGTAATATTTTTTTTAGGTTTTATTTTTCCTCCCATGGGAGTATTACAACCACCACAGACAAGGAAGTCTCTGAAAAGGTAGAATTTTTTGGTTCTATTAAGTTGCCCTTTTCGTTGTAGTAGTTACAGAGATTTTTATAATTTTATAGAAAGTTGAGAATTTTGATCTTTGTTCTGTGATTTATAAAAATGACTATTAAATTTTACTTTGGTTCAGGAAATAATTCATTACGTAGTTCTTTTACTTCTTCCATAATTTCTTTAAAAATTTTTTCCGCTGTATCAGGTTGGTTAATTATTAATAAAATTTCATTGGTGAGTATCGAGCAGATAAAAAATGAATCAAGCAAAAACCCAAAGTTTGCTCTATTAAATTCTGTCAACATACTTTTTGTAAAATAAGAGCAATGTTCATATTGAGAATATATCTTATAAAGAAAGTATGCTTTATCTGACACAAAAGGAATTTTGGTTTTAGCCATTTCTTCAATTGTTAATCGTTTGAATTTAGCAATTTCAAATTTTCCTCTATTTTGAATAAAAAAATCTGGATAAGTGTGTTTAATTGCATTATGCTGTTTTTCCATAGCCCTTTGGAGGTCTTCTTCACTATTTCCTCCTTCTTTTAATAAATGAATTTTAGCTTTAATAAAATCAAAGTCCAATTTTTTACAGGCTTCAAGAAATTTAGTTTCATCTCTTTTAGTGCCCTTTTTATAATCTAATTCAACAATTAAATACAATGTAGTAATACAATCAATAATCACTGAACGTGCTAATATTCCAACAGAATAATTATGTTGGGTTCTAAGGTTGAGTTCTGGAAGAATCATATTAATACTATTCCATGCAAAATAAAATCTTTCTAAATAATTAAAGAGATAAACATTAGAACGAAGCTGCAAATTCTGATTATGTAATTTCGGAAGATTGTCATTTAAAATTTTCAAATATTGAGAAATCAAAATCTCAACCTTCTTTAATTCTGTATTGTGAACAAGACCTCGTATGTTACTTCGATTATCCATAGTTATATATTTATCAACCAATTTATAAAATACTAAAAAATGAAGACTAAGAAAAATTTGATTCACATTCTTTTAAAGTTTTTGAAAGAAAATCCAAACATCGATTTCTCAAGTTTCTAATTTTCCTCTTTTTAGTAGGATTATCAATTGTATCTATAAAATTCGTTACAAATTCTTTCTCTGGATAAAGCCCTTCATATATATACCTTCGGTAACGATTATTAAAATAATTAGCTAACCTAATAATTTGAAACTTTTCTATTTTATTTAATGATAACATAATTTTTTTTAGTGGGATATCATTCCAAAAAGGGGAATATTGATCACTATTTACTTGTTTCATGAACTCTTCAAAACCATTTTCTAACAATTGAATTATGTTTTCTTGATTTTGTTTGTTATTTGCTTTACCGATAGCTTCATTAATTGAAAGACAATGTTTTCTAATTTCAAGAACATCCTCTTTAAACTCAGTACCATCTGTAACCATAAGATAAAAATCTAATTGATCCACATAATCATATTTATTAAAACCTTTTTCAATTCCCTTTTTAAATCTCTTTTTCAATTTTCCAATATTCATATTAAGTACATTATTGAATCTTGTTGCAAAATGAAAAACAGTGGTATAATCTTTTAACGTATAGACACCTTTGTCAACGTATTTTAACATTTCATAAGTAAGAGCCTTATATTGGCTATCAGTCAACCTTAGATAGCTATGATTACTATAAGAGAGTTTATTAAAAATCACTATATGTCTTGCTATATTACCCTCTTCGACAAGAAAATATTTTTGTATTTCATCTTTTAATTTATGTATTTCAAATGCTCTACTTCCCGTTCCATATTCAAATATGGATTCAAAGAAATAATATTTCGAGGTTGAAAAATATTTTTTAAGAAAAACTTCAGTATAGGATGGTTCTTGATCATCCTTTTCTTCCGTTTTATTTTTATTGAGATCTTTTGCTAATGCTCCACTAAGTTCTATGCTATATAAAGAACTACTATTCATCCCTTGAAAAATATTTAAATTATTTACATTTATTTTACCTAACTTATATTCAATAAATACAGCTATAGAAAAATCAAATACTGCTTTAATCTTTTCAGCCTGGGAAACTTTAAAATCATCTTCTACCTGGAATAAATTTTCTAATTCCGAAAATACAATCCTGAAATGCTCCAGAAAAAATATTAGGTTTCTAAAATTATTGTCATTTACTTTAACTATCTCAATAATCCTTTCTCTATTTTCTATTATATAATTAAAATATAACTTAAAAGGATTTTCATATCGTTCTTTTAATATTTCATCAAATACTTTTTCTATATCAGGAAAATAATGAACTGAAACCCCAATAACTTTTTCTTTTAGTTGTGAAGTATACTTTTCATCCTCTAACAACTTTTCTTCATTTGCAATCAATAATATCTTGCCACCATCTTCAACCAAAAAATTAATAAACCCAAAAAAATCTGTAATAATCAATGGTTCACTTTTTCTATCTATATCATCAAAACATATAACTAATTTATTATAGTCCAATGCTACATCAATTACTGTTTTTTCCAATTCCTCTAGAATGGTATTTGTCTCTTTAATTCCGACAATGTTAGCAGCCCCTCTTATTATTGATTTTGTAATGGCATTAGTGAATCTGACTTTTTTATTTTTTAGAATTGAATAAAGAGACATGAAAATCTCAGCTTTAATCTCTTCAATGTTTTTAAGACCAAACAATGAGATATGAACGGCTAAATATTTTTTCTGAGTATTTTCTGATAAAATCGTATTTTCAATTTTAGGAATAAGAATTTTCTTAAAGAAATGAGTTTTACCAATGCCGTATTTCCCGTCAATTATTAAACCATAATTTGTTTCAATATCTAAATATTGAAGAACTACATTTATTAGACCCTCATTCATTCTATTAGTTTTTAATTGCTTATTTTAAATTATTCCTTTTTCCAATCTCGCTCCCATTCACTATAATCTGTACTCTTTTCTTCTTATCTTTCATGTTGTAATATCGGAACATTAGTTAAATATTAAAAATATACTAACTCCGAATAAAGAGTACTCAACGAAATAATTATCCTTATAAAAACACAGCTATAAATTATGGACGAATTATTAAAATGCGAATGCAGAGATTGTATGAAAGAAACCAATCATCAGGTATTGCATAAAACGGAAGCTTTTTTTACCGAAGAAAATTCAACCGAAAAAGGAATTTATATGATAGTGCAATGCTGTGGATGTGATACGGTAGGCTTCTATCTCGAAGAAAGAGATATGTACTTGGGATTTGAAAGTACAGAAGAAGAAGAATATTCTATTGGCTATACTTATCCTGGATATGACGAATATGAGGATTTTGATTTCCTTAAATATGATGATCAGTATAGTCTACCGAAAAATATCTGTGAAAAATATGATGAGATGAAGGATGCATTCAAAAATAATTCTCTGACACTTGCAGGAATTGCTTTAAGAATAATACTTGAAAACATTTGCATTGATCAAAAAGTAGATGGAGGTAATTTAATAGAAAAAATTAAAAACCTTAATACCGCAGGTTTAATTTCAACAAACGAGATAGAAACACTTGATAAAGTAAGAGTGATTGGTAATGCATCAGCTCATGGAATAAAATCCACCAAAATGGAATACTTAGAATATGCTTTAGGAATTATCAACCATGTACTTCTAAGCATTTATATACTTCCTAAACTAAATAAAAAACTAAGTAAAATTCCAAAAAAAATTAACAATTAAGTAAATACTCTTATGAATAAAGTAGAAATACATCGAATTAAAAAAGGAAAATTAGTACGAAACAATGAAGAAATTACTTTAAGGTTTGGTCTTATATATGAAAATGATGGTTTTATTTCTGCTGAATTCTATGTTGAAGAAACATTTGATTTGGAACAATATTATGAAATTTCTTATGATGAAGACACTTCATATTTTAAGGCCTTTTGCACAACGGACAAAGGTGAATATTTAGAACTAAGAAAATTAGATTTCAGACGAATATCACCACATAGAGGTCTTATAGAAATGGTATGTTATGATTGTCTATTGCTTACAAAAGATCAATCCTATTTACCTTCTAATGAAGAAAATTCAGATTCTGAATTGCATTATTTAGAATTAGAAGGGTTGGAAATGGAATATTGTACTGCAACAAAACATGAAAGAACAAGTAATGGTAAAAATATTGGCCCTTATGATGTTAAATGGGATCATACGACAACAGCATTAAGTTGTAATTTTTCTCTTTATAATATGTCATATTATAAAGACTATGAAAGTGGTAACGTAGTTGTAAATTTTGATTCATCTACAAATTCGCTACTCACTTATAAAAACTTTATCGAGTTTAAAAAAAACTATCTATCTATGCTTTCGTTTATTAATGGAGCAGAAGTTAGAGTTAGAAAAGAATGTTTCGGGAACTATCGTACCGTTGGAAAAATAGAGGCAGAAAAAATAATTACTTACTCATATAGGAAAATAATAAACTTGCGTAGTAATCAATACATTCCTATAAACCATATTTTAAATCGTCCAATTAATATTTTGGAGAAATTTATGCTCCAAAATTTTGAAAGTTTCATTCATTGGAATAAAATGATTGACCTGAGTTCTATTATTCAATACTTAAATGGGGCTGCTCAAACAAAAAGTTTAGAAGAACAATTCTTTATATTAATTATTGCATTTGAAAGATTAACTGACTTATATGCTAATCAGACGGGAGCAAAAGATTTATTTCATCCATTAAAATACGATTATGCACCAATCAAAAATGAACTATTCGAAATCTTAAATAAACATAAATCTTCCTTTGGAGAATATTTTGTAAGAGCAAAAAGTGTAATTGGTGGATTAAACCATATTCAACGACTTTCGACAAAGGACAAAATGTATGGAATTATCAATGATATGAAAATTGAACTGACAGATGATTTAGTTACTTTAATCGATGTCGTAAGAAATGAAGCAGTTCATAGAGGATTTATTGGTGAAGGCGAAGAAGGTTACAAAAATGTATTACTACTAAATGAATTGATTCATGAAATTATACTTAATTTAATAAAATATTTAGGTCCAAGAAAAAGTACAGTCTTATTTGGCAGAACTATAATGACTATTGACACCCCTATTAACTCACCCTTGGTATTCAATAAAGAAGAACCAAGATAAAAACTCTTCTATACATTCAATCGTACAACTTTATTATTTCCAATATCTTTTCTACAATCGTCCACTTTAATATCCCCGTAGCCATTTTTGTCAAAGTGTCAAAATCTTCTCAGGATTATTCGCCATATAAATGAACTAACTAAATTAAAAAATTCAGTTTATGCTAAGAATTTAGGAATAGAGACTCTAACCTTTGTAAGTATGCTAAACTGATTTCAGATTTACAAAACGTAAAGTTGCTAAAGCAGATGATTGTTTCCCTGCTACCGTCAAAAAGGCAAAACCATATATTTAGTATCAAACATCAACCACATCAATATCCATTTTGCTAATTTCTGGATCATATTCTCTACTAAACCTTTCTATACTCTTTTTCTTCTTAGTATGAATACTCCATACATGGGAGGCTTGAAATTTCTTTCCTCTCGGAGTAAGGTGATTTTCTCTATTAAACCAATTAGCTATCTGAAGATAAGTCCATCCCTTTTTAGTAAAGTCTTCTATCGTTTCGAATAGAAAGGATTGGTAATCGGAATAGGAAGATGTCCATAAATTAGAAGAAACAAACTCTACACTCATCTTTAAAGAGTAAGCTTTGTTTTGAATACCCTTTCGGAGTAACTTTGAAGAAGTTTCTGTAACGGTGGAATAAAAAAGAAAAACAGCTCAATATTTAGATTCATTAAAAAAGCACTTTGAATCATTCAAAGTGCTTTTTTAATGAAATCCTTTTGTATTTAGGAATACTAGTTGTGCTTTTTAGTATCGGGAATAAAATACACGCTTGTAAAATCTCTGTATTGCATCGCATTATTGTCAAGACCTCTTACGGAAGCTTGTAAGAGTCTGTATCCCTCGTCGTACCAAAGTGCAATAATAGGAGCATCTTCCATCGCAATTTGTTCTGCTTTTA
>DATHPH010000114.1:0-4128 GCA_035484095.1 Cytophagaceae bacterium
ACAATTTTACTTTTATTTCCATTTACAATATCCGCTACTGCTCCTTCCGTCAACATCACTGCTGCATCCAATACTCCCAGACGAAGATCTTTATTCATAGCACCGGTGCCTCCAGGATAATCCTTCCAAGACAATGTAATCTTCTTTTCCAAAAACTTTCCCTGTTCCAATGCATAATGCCAGGGTAAATTAAAATGCTCAGGAACGCCTCCAATCGCTATAGTCGTCATATTTTATTCTTCTTGTCTTATAAAAAATTCTACTTCTGAAAAACTTTTGTTAAACTTTATATTTACTAAGTTCGTCTGCCACTTTTCTATCGTTCGACAAGCGCGGCACTTTGTTTTGTCCTCCAAGTTTTCCTTGTGATTTCATGTATTCGCGAAAAGCATCTTTTTTCAGAAAAGTAATTTCAAGTTTGGTCAATACACTTCCTTTAATGAGGTCACTGTAGTAGGCATTAAGTTTTACAAGTGCCTCGTCCAGATCAGTTGTAAAACGCACGATGTCTTTGGGAGGATTTGAAAATTCAACCAACCATTCATGGTAAGGAAGTCCTTGTGGCGGTGTCACCTGTGGAGCCACTGTAAATTCTACAATTTCCGCTTCTGTATGTTTTTCCAAAGCATTCTTCATCGCTTTCTCTACCTCTTCTCCAATAACGTGTTCGCCAAATGCTGAAATAAAATGTTTGATACGACCGGTCACTACTATTCTATATGGATTTTTAGAAACAAATTTTATGGTATCACCGATGGAATATCCCCACAAACCAGCATTCGTATTCATCACCAAGGCATAGTTCACGCCTAGTTCCACCTCTGAAATAGAGAGTCTTGTTGGATATTCATTAAAATATTCTTCTGTTGGAATAAATTCATAAAATATACCGCTGTTTAGCAGCAAGAGCAATCCCTCTTCTTCTTGCATATCCTGAAAAGCAATAAAGCCCTCCGATGCAGGATAAGTTTCGACAGAGTCAATTTTTTTGCCTATGGTATCAAAGAGTTTGGCTTTGTAGGGTTCAAAATTTACACCACCGTATACAAACAAAGAAAAATCGGGGAATACATCTTTAATTTTTTTTCCGGTACGGGCCACGATTTTATCAAAATACATTTGCGCCCAAGGAGGAATACCGGAAATCAGTGTCATCTTCTCCCCCAGTGTTTCGTCTATAATGACATCCAGTTTGGCTTCCCAATCGTCCATACAATTGGTGGCATAACTTGGTTTCTGATTGGAACGCAGGTAACCGGGCACATGATGATTTACAATCCCCGAAAGACGACCAACATACACCCCATTTTTTTTCTCCATTTCAGGACTACCGGAAAGAAACATTAATTTCCCATCAAGAAAAAGCGACTTACCTGTTTGATGCACATAATTCAACAATGCATCTCGTGCGCCATTGATATGAAAACGAATAGAATCTTTACTTATCGGAATGTATTTAATACCAGATGTAGTACCGGATGTTTTTGCAAAATAGAGCGGTAACCCAGGCCAAAGAATATCAGGCTCTCCTTTCACCACCTTTTCTACATATCCTTTTAATCCTTCATAATCCCTTACCGGAACATTTTTTTTGAAATCTTCGTAATTTTTAATCGATGAAAAATGATGATCCCTTCCAAATTGTGTTTTGGAAGCTTTATCGATAAGATAGGTAAAAATACGTTGTTGTGTTTCTCCAGCTTGACTTGACCATTTTTTCTGTTTACCTACGACATACGAGGCAAATGGTTTACTTAGAACCGAACGGAATCCCATTAAATATACTTTTATAATTTACTAATTAGTTATTTCAATTTACTATACACTTTCACACCATGTCAACTAAATCCTCCTATTTCTTCTCCTTCAACCAACCATCTTGTGATTGTATACTTTTGACAATGCAATCTATAAAAAAACTTTGCTCCAATTCTTGTTCAAAACTAAAAAAGCATTTAAAATTAAACGAAAAATAACGCATTAACACTTTGCTGAATCATCGGATCTATACGCCTTGATATTAATTTTATATTACTGATTACCAGTATTATAAAATAATTTCGGTCTGATTTAAAGCGACAAAGTCAACGTGCAAAATGAATGGATATTCAAAGATAATAGTTATTTTATACTCGAAATAATTGAATTTTTTATTAATTTTATACAATGTACAAAAAGGTACTTTTATTAACGTTGTTTATATGTTCTTTGTCTTTTGCGGTTTACCCACAAAAACTAAAAACAGTTAGTCTGAATGATTCTCAGAGCGATTTGTTCTTATACGGACCACAACTTGAAATTTTGGAAGACTCCACTTCAAAACTCACTATAGAAGATGTTTACAAGTCTGATAAATTCATTCTTCACAGTGCTTCTCCAAAATTTGCCTTTATTAAAAATACCACTTACGCCTACTGGGTTCGTTTTTCCCTTAAGGAAAATAAAAACTCAAATAAACGATGGGTATTTGAAAATTCAGACCCTCATATTGACAAGCTGGAATTCTATTACCCTGACAAATCAGGTAAATACAGGTGTCTACAAGCAGGTTATGCACAACCTTTTGATTTAAGGCCTTATGCACATAAAAACTTTGTATTTGATCTTCCTACAGATACAATTGCCAAAGAATATTATGTGCGCATCATTTCCCACAACCACAACCCATTCATTTTTAAAATTCAAACCGCCAATTATTTTACTTTCTATGCCCTGAATGAATATTACCTATTAGGTATGTTTTACGGCATTATGATCATTATGGCGATATACAATATTCTTGTGTTTCTTTCGATGAAAGAGCGTGTGTATATCCTCTATGTTATATACGTACTTTGTTGCTGCATCATTTCGTTGGCTGAAGACGGAACTGGATTTCAATATATTTGGTCTGATTTACCTGTTTTAAACAATTGGATTAGCAGGAGTTCGCCTTTGCTACTTTTAGTAAGTTTTTCTTTGTATTCAAAAGCATTTTTGGAATTAAAGAAAAATCTTCCAACACTGAATAAAGTCTTAGACATCATCATCGCAACCTATATTGCTTTTTTCTTTTTGGATATTGTATTACTAAATCTGCAATGGAATTTCCCATTGTATATCATTCCTTTTATTGTAATTTATTTCTCAGCAATTCTTTGTCTGCGCAAGGGTTTCAGACAAGCCAGATATTACCTGGTTGGATATTCCTTTATGTTTATGAGCATCATTTTTCTCATTTTTCGTATGAGTGGAATCATCCATTGGTCCGATGTCTTCACGGTATATTCTTTTAATATTGGACTCGTATTTGAAATCGTAATTCTATCTTTTGCGTTAGGCGACCGAATTAAAATAATCCGAACAGAACATGAAAAGTCGCAAGCTCAAATAATTGAACAGCTTCTTGAAAATGAAAAGCTCAAGGATACCGTAAACCGAGAACTGGAACAAAAGGTAAAAGAGAGAACCGTTGAAATAGCTGAAAAAAATCATCAATTGGAAGAAATGAACGAAAAGCTTCAGTTGCAATCGGAAGAAATAACCCGCATGAACCTGCTATTGGATTCTGACAACCGAAAACTTCAAAACAATGTGAAAGAACTCGTAAAAGCGAGAGTGATGGTAGAAGAAGTAGATTTTGAAGAATTCAGCAAAATATTCCCCGGCGAAGATTCTTGTTATCGCTATTTGTCAGAGCTCAAATGGGACAAAGGATACACCTGTCGCAAATGTTTTCATTCTCGTTTTTGTGAAGGAAAAGACCGATACTCCAGAAGGTGTACCAGGTGTCGATACGATGAATCACCTACCGCTTATACTATATTTCATCGACTGAAGTTTGATATTGTTAAAGCCTTTTACATGGTGTTTTTGGTGTATGCCAACAAAGGTAAAATCACTTCGCTGGAGCTTTCGCAGCTTCTTCAACTTCGTCAAAGCACCTGTTGGACATTTAGCAAAAAAATAACGCAGGCAATGAAAGAGCGTAAAAAGAACTCCAACGACAGCGATACCCATGGTTGGTCTCACATTATTCTTGACCCACATGAACCTGAAGGTGGTAGAAAAAATTCTTAACAGTATCCTAACATGGAAAAGGAGGCGCATTTAGTAGGTTATTCCCCACACACGCTCTTAATGTGATCG
>DATHPH010000115.1:0-3856 GCA_035484095.1 Cytophagaceae bacterium
ATTTTATGATACATTTCAAAACCGATGTCGCTGATAAAGCCACTTTGTTCGGCACCCAAAAGATTGCCTGCACCACGAATATCCAAATCACGCATCGCAACTTTGAACCCATCTCCTAAATCGGAAAATTCTTCCAGTGCATTTAAACGTTTGCGGGAGTCTGCCGGTAGGTTGGCAATTGGAGGAGTCAATAGGTAGCAGAACGCTTTTTTATTCGATCTTCCTACTCGTCCACGCATCTGATGGAGATCGGAAAGCCCAAACATGTGCGCTCGGTTGATGATAATAGTATTCGCATTTGGAATGTCCAACCCCGATTCAATAATGTTAGTGGAAACAAGCACATCGCAATCTCCTTCTACAAAACTCATCATTATTTTTTCCAGTTTGTCTCCTTCCATTTGGCCATGGCCAACAGAAACTTTAGCATCCGGAACGAGTCGTTTTACCATACCGGCCAATTCTTCAATGTCGGAAATTCGGTTATGAACGAGAAATACTTGCCCACCTCTTTTTAGTTCATACGCTACCGAATCACGAATTAATTCTTCGTTAAAAATGTGAATCTCTGTAGTTACGGGTTGTCTGTTTGGGGGAGGTGTGGCAATGATAGAAAGATCTCTTGCTCCCATCAAGGAGAAGTGCAACGTGCGTGGAATAGGTGTAGCGGTCAGCGTGAGTGTATCCACATTTACTTTAAATTCCCTGAGTTTTTCTTTTACCGTTACGCCAAATTTTTGTTCCTCGTCGACGATAAGAAGTCCCAGCTCTTTAAATTTAACAGCTTTGCTAATGAGCTTATGCGTTCCAATAAGAATATTTGTTTTGCCTTCTTCTACTCTCTTCAGCGTTTCTTTTACTTGTGCTGCAGTTTTAAATCGGTTTACATATTCTACGACACAAGGAAAATTTTTAAGACGGTCTCGGAATGTTTTATAATGCTGCATAGCCAAAACAGTGGTAGGAACTAGAATCGCCACCTGCTTATTGTCGCATACTGCTTTGAACGCAGCACGGATGGCTATCTCCGTTTTCCCAAAGCCTACGTCGCCACAGACCAATCGGTCCATTGGATGAGGGGCTTCCATGTCTACTTTTACGTCCGCGGTTGCTTTCGCCTGATCGGGAGTGTCTTCGTATATAAAAGAAGTTTCCAGTTCTATCTGTAAAAATGAATCCTTGCTGTAAGCATATCCCGGAGCCGCTTTTCGAAGGGCATAGAGTTGTATAAGCTCCTTGGCAATGTCCTTTACTTGTTTTTTTACCTTGTTTTTTTTAGCCTCCCAGTCTCCGGACCCCATTTTACTAAGCTGCGGTAGTGTTCCGTCTTTTCCGCTATACCGTGAAATTTTGTGAAGTTGATGAATACTGATGTAAAGCAGGTCGTTGTCTTTAAAAATAAGTCGAATGGCTTCCTGGGTTTTTCCATCGTTGTCAACTTTTTCCAATCCAACAAACCGAGCAATTCCATATTCTGAGTGTGCCACGTAATCACCCGGTTGTAGTGTCCGCAGTTCTTTTAAAGTAATCATTTTAGACCGAGAAAACTTTTCCCTCGTTTTGTATCTATGAAAACGTTCAAAGATCTGATGATCGGTATAGCAGCATATTTTTAAGGATTCGTCTATGAACCCTTCTCTGAGTGCTATGTTTAGTGCCCGAAAGGATAGTTGTGCATCAATCTCGTCAAAAATGGTAGTAAGTCGATCCGTTTGTTTATAGGACTCAGCCGAAATTATATTAAGAAAACCTAAAGCTTGTTTTTCATGAAGGTCTTCAGAAAGCATTTTAAACTCTTTGTTAAAAGAGGGTTGTGCTTTTATTTTAAAACTATAACAATGCTCGGTTTTATAATAAAATTGATTACCGAATTCCAGAATGTTAAATTTTTCAAAATGTTTTTCCAGGGCTTCCGAGTTTTCAAAAAGAGTTTCCGGGGGCGTTATCAGATTATTGCCTCCTGCTTGTTTTTGAAGTTTTTCGTATTCAGAAATTGCTTTAGAATATGCCCGTTCTACAACATGAAATGTTTGCTGGACATTTTTTACCCAAATAGAATAGCTTTTGGGTAAAAATTCAAAAAAGGATTCCCGGGCTTCTTGAAGTAATTTCGTTTGCACATTTGGTACAATCGAAACAACGTCTTTTTTTTCTACAGAAAGTTGAGTATCCGGATTGAAGGTACGAATGCTTTCTATTTCATCTCCGAAGAGTTCTATACGGTAAGGAAATTCATTCGAAAATGAAAAAATATCCATGATACCTCCACGAACGGCAAACTGACCAGCTTCAAAGACGAAATCATTTTTTTCGAAATCATACGAAGTAAGCCATTCAGAGAGAAAGGAGGTATTGAGTTTATCACCTGTTTTAATTCGAAAGGTATTGGAGCTTAATGATTTTTTTGTAATAACGGCTTCTGTCAATGCTTCCGGATAGGACACAATAAGTTGGGCTTCTGCTCTTGTATTTAAAATAGTAAGTACTTCGGCACGTTGCAGCACGTTGGCATTGTCCGTTTCTTCAAATTGATAAGGTTTTTTATAGGAAGTAGGGAAAAACAGAATTTCTTTATCAGGAAGAAGGTTTTGCAAATCATTTAAGAAATAAAAAGCTTCTTCTTTATCATGAAGAAGAATAAGCTGACCTTCATTTTTTAATCGGAAAAGGGCTGCAGCAACTAACGCATCTGAACTACCCACGAGTCCTTTTAGATGAATATGTTGTGGATGGGGCGTAGTTAACCTGTCGGAAACGGTTTTTATAATTCCGTCAGCGGTGTAAAGGGTAATAAGTTCTTCGGCTTTCATGCCTTGTCAATTATAAAAGAGGTACAAAAATAATTAAAATCCCCATAATGCCTTGAATTTAGAGTCAGGATTTTAAATAATAATGCAGGGCCATTCAGTTTAGTCTCTTTTGTTCTATTTGATTTCTCTCAGAAAGAGGAATTTAAAGTCTCCCTTTGGGTATGTATAAGGAGGACAATTTGAAACATAAGGGAACCTATTTATGACACTTAAACTAAAAGGGAGTAAGTGATAAATCAATTCATGAAGTATGGTTCGATCGCTTATTCAATAACCAAAAATTCCACTCGTCTTAAATTTAAATCTTTCGTCTCCGGACTATCATAGGCGGATGGAGAAAATTCTTTATACGGTTCCACCTGAATGCGATCCGCACGAATACCTTTAGACAGAAATTCTTTTTTCACTGTTTCTGCCCGTTGTGAAGAAATTGCTTTATTGTAGGATTGATTAATGGTGTGGTCTCCATAAGAAAGTATTTTTATTTTCACATCCGGATATTTATTCAATAAGTTGACCACCTCCTGGATCCGCATGAGGGAATAATCCGTAAGGGAGCCTGTCATATTTTGTACAAAATGAACTTTAGGACTTAAAATGGTGCCTGGAACAGGTTTTTCACTTAACATGGCTTCGTAAGTAGAAATATGTTTTACAGAAAATAATTTTGCTTTTTTCCTTTTCTTAGCTCGTTTCTTTTCCTTGCTGCTTGTTCTATCCAGCGTGCCGTATTCGTTCCTGTAACCTATGGGCATGTTGTTTAAAGAAGAAAGAGGTGTAAAACTCGTATCGAGTATGGTCAATTCTGTTCTTCTGTTCAATTGTCTCCCTTCGTCTGTTTCGTTGGGTGCTATAAATTTGGATTCACCGTATCCTTTTGCCACAAGTCGTTCTTTGTTGATACCATTTTTGATTAAATATTTTACCACCGAATGCGCTCTTCTTTCAGAAAGCTTTAAGTTGTATTTGTTATTTCCCTTATCATCCGTATGACCGGATATCTCTACTTTCAAATCCTGGTATTGGTTTAACAATGCTAATATTTT
>DATHPH010000116.1:0-5104 GCA_035484095.1 Cytophagaceae bacterium
GATCAAATAAATAACAACCGTATTCCGCTGTATCCGAAATAACTCTATTCATTTCAAAAAGTTTTTTACGAGCAATCGTGTTTGCAATCAACGGAGTTTCATGCAAAGATTCGTAGTAAGCAGATTCTTCTTTGATACCAGCTTCTGTCATGGTTTCAAATGCAAGTTCTACGCCTGCTCTTACCATTGCCACCATCAAAAGACCATTGTCGTAATATTCTTGTTCGGAAATTTTTACATCGGATGGAGCCGTTTTTTCAAAAGCTGTTTCTCCGGTAGCTGCTCTCCAACCTAATAAATTTTTATCGTCGTTTTTCCAATCCAACATCATGGTAGTAGAAAACTCTCCGCTCATAATATCATCCTGATGTTTTTGAAATAAAGGACGCATGATTAATTTTAATTCTTCAGAAAGTTCAAAAGCCTTTATTTTAGCAGGATTCGTAAGACGGTCCATCATAGCTGTAATACCGCCATGTTTGAGTGATTCGGTAATTACTTCCCATCCATGTTGAATAAATTTTGCGGCATACCCTTTGTCAATTCCTTTTTCGATCATTTTATCGAAACAAAGAATAGAACCTGTTTGCAGCAATCCACAAAGAATGGTTTGTTCTCCCATCAAATCCGATTTTACTTCCGCTACAAAAGAAGAGCGAAGTACTCCTGCCCTATCGCCGCCTGTTCCCACACAATATGCTTTTGCATATTCCCAACCTTTTCCTTCCGGATCGTTTTCCGGGTGCACCGCTATTAGGGTAGGCACGCCGAAACCTCTTTTATATTCCTCTCTCACTTCCGATCCAGGTGACTTTGGAGCGACCATAATGACTGTAATGTCTTTACGGATCTGCATTCCTTCTTCTACAATATTGAATCCATGGGAATAAGAAAGCGTTGATCCTTTTTTCATAAGCGGCATCACTGCTCCCACAACAGCGGTATGCTGCTTATCAGGAGTAAGGTTGATCACAAGATCGGCAGAAGGAATGAGTTCTTCGTACGTTCCAACCTTGAAACCATTCTCAGTCGCGTTTTTCCAGGATTGTCTTTTTGAATCGATCGCTTCCTTTCTAAGTGCATAAGAAATATCAAGACCGGAATCCCTCATATTCAATCCTTGGTTCAACCCTTGAGCACCGCAACCGACGATGACGATTTTTTTACCTTTCAATGCTTCTACGCCTTTTGAAAATTCACTTCTGTCCATGAATTCGCAAACTCCCAATTGGTTTAGTTTTTCTCTCAATGGAAGTGTATTAAAGTAATTAGCCATTTTTATAGATTTTTAATTTTAGTATTTATTAAATCAAGGATTCCCCTTTCTGCAAAGATGGTATAATAAAGGGATAGAGTAGCTGTTTTTTTAACATAAGTTTAGGTATTTTTTATGGTATTAAAAATTTACAAAATCAGATTTATGCTAACATCCTCGTTTTTTACCGATATTTAAGATGTCTTAAATACCTGTAAAAAAACGTAAGAAAATTTAATTCGGGTATAACACTTTTACTTTTTTTATTTTCTTAGAACAGGAATTCGATTTTATGCTTATCCGTTTTTACTTCTGAATTCAGAAGGCGAAAAACCTGTTTTCTTTTTGAAGAACTTTGAAAAATAAGATTGGTCCGAAAAATTCAACCTATAAGCCACTTCAGAAGCCGTAAGATCCGTATGAAGAAGCAATTTCTTTATCTCAATAATCATTTTTTCATCGATCAAATCCGAAGCGGTACGTCCCATTATATTTTTAACCGTTTCATTTAGATGGTTTGGCGTAACCATTAATTTTTCAGCAAAATCTTTTACGGAAAAATTTTCTTTATATTGATCTTCGATTAATTGTTTGAATTTTTTCACCATCAGCTTTCCTTTTTGCATACCCGGATGAATTGTCGTAGAAGGATACAACCTTTTACAATACGCCAAAATAAGATCAAGGATGGAATGTATTACTTCGTCCGACTCCAACAAATGATCCGCACTTTCATTACACCCTTTCAAAAATAGTTCTTTCAGAAAACTGCTATCCTTTTCTTCTTTCAATTCCAGCGGTGGATTTTCATTACTTATAGTATAAAAGAAAGGAAACTCAAATATCTTATTCCTGTCTGCTTTATTCATTAAAAAAAATTCAGACGAAAAAAGAAAAATATACCCATAAATATCTTTGGAAAGAGAAATGGAATGTATTTGTCCCGGAGAAAGGAAAAAAATAGAATTAGGTTTTATTTCATAATCCTGAAAGTCGATGGTATGCGTACCGCTTCCGTTGGTCAGAAAAAGAATTTCGAAAAAGTCGTGTCTATGCGGATAGTGAACTTCAAAATGTCGGTTACTATCAAAAATTTCCACCTGATACTGCTTTTTCCCAAAACTACTTTTTGAGAAAATCTCAATACCGTATAGCGGAACAGACTTGCTTTTTTTATCTGCCAAGAGCGTTAGCTCAATTTTGTTACAACCTGAATATCGTATATGCGAATCATATTTTTATACACCCGCTCAATTTCAGAATTCTCTATCTCAAATTCAATGACACATACAGCATTGGTGGCATCCTTTTTTTCATAACTAAGGCTGTTCACACTTAATCCTCTTTTACGAATCGGTAATAAGATTCTGTCAATCGTTTCGGGTGTGTGTGTACAGTCAATTTGCCAGCGGTTTAGTTGTTTCATCTTTTTTGTGATCAGTAATACAGCACAAATATAGGTAGAAGAGAATAGCGGCACAATGAAAAAATGCTATTCCTGGTCTACTAACACTTATCTTTAAAAAAGTACATATTAAACAATTAAGATATTTATAATAAATATCTTACATATACTTTTGATCGTATAAAACCGTAATTATAAGCAAAGTTAAAAGCAAAATCAATCCAGTAAGCCTTCCTTTTTCAACGTCAGATTTTCGATTCTTTTTTCATAATGTTTCCCCTGAAATATTCGGGTCACATAAATACCGGGTGTATGAATCAGATTTGGATCCAACGTACCTGCTGGTACCAATTCTTCTACTTCAGCAATGGTAATTTTTCCTGCTGCAGCCATCATTGGGTTAAAATTTCTTGAAGTACCTTTGTAGATAAGGTTTCCGGCCGTATCTCCTTTCCAGGCTTTTATCAGGCTGAAATCCGCTTTCAGCCAGGATTCCATTAAATATGTTTTCCCTTCAAACACTCGGGTCTCTTTCCCTTCTGCCACTTCCGTACCAACACCGGCAGGTGTGTAAAATGCCGGAATTCCTGCTCCTCCGGCCCTGATTCTTTCTGCTAAAGTTCCCTGAGGAATCAAGTCTACTTCCAATTCGCCGGAGAGCAATTGCCTTTCAAACTCTTCGTTTTCTCCAACATAAGAAGAGATCATCTTTTTGATCTGTTTGTTTTTAAGCAATAATCCCAAACCAAAATCATCTACACCCGCGTTGTTGGAAATACAGGTTAAGTTTTTGACTCCTGACTTAAGAAGTGCAGCTATGCAATTTTCTGGTATACCTGAAAGGCCAAAACCTCCAAACATTATGGTTGCATTATCCGTAATATCCAAAAGTGCGTTTTCTACATCAATTACAACTTTATTTATCATAAGGAAAGAAGTTGAAAATTATTATTTTATAAAATAGTATTTTATTTTGAATAAATATAAGTATATTAAAATATAATAAAGTAACATTTACACTTAAAATTATAGAAACCAAACAACCAATCTTTATGAATTTTGCAAAAAATATCGGAATAATAACTATTCTGCTTTTAGTAAATCTTTTTGTGACTTCTTGTTATAAAAAAGATTTAGAAGAATTTAAAAGCGTAGATTCTGTAAAATACACACCGCAAGTAGCACTGCCTTTCATATACTCCAGCCTTACATTAAAGGATTCTATCCCCTCGATTCCGGGGATACCTGTCATTACCATGACAGATACTGCTTCCATAACGCTACCTAATTCCAATACAAAAGACACCTTGCAGTCCATTATTACAGACATAAACTTCAGATTGCATCTTGAGAATTCATTTCCATTTTCCGGTATTATTCAAATCTATTTTGCAGATTCAAACAATGTTTTTATCGACTCCGTTTTAACAAACGCAGACCGAACCATCCCATTGGGAAATCCATTGTTGGTAAAAGATATCGATGTAAATATTACACAACAACGTTATTTTACACTTACCTCTAAATCAAAAAAAATGTATGTATACTATAAACTCTCCACTTCTACGATCAGCGGGCTCTCTAATGACTCGTTGAAAGTACATATTGGGATCAATGCTGCTTTATCGTTAAATCTGAAAAAATAATTTATCATAACCACTAATTATATTTTATTGTGAAAAAGAATTTACTGTTTTTTCTGTTCCTATCCACTCTTACACTCAAATCATTTGGGCAACAAGAATTAACGCTGTTTCACATGAATAATGTGATGCAAGCAAGTTATATTAACCCTTCGCTCATACCGGAAAATAAGGTGAGCATTGGTTTACCTGCATTATCGTCTATTGCTGCAGGTGTTTATTTTTCACCTTTTGTAGCCAATGATTTAAAAAATACTTCCGGTAATACAACTACCCTTTCTATGGATAAAGCAATTTCAAAAATGTCTCGTTATAATAATTATTTATATACCGGTACGAACGTTGATTTGTTCAGCCTAAGATTTAAAGCGAGAAATTTATACATCTCCCTGAATGCTACAAATGTGACAACAATCAGAGTGAATCTTCCTCAAGATTTATTCAAACTAGTGTGGGATGGAACCTCTCAATTTGTAGGGAGCTCGGCAAACTTTCATAATCTTGGGGTAAATGTTAACCAATACAACGAATACGCATTAGGCCTTGCAAGAAGTAAAGACGGAGGAAAATTCAGGTACGGAATTAGGTTGAAATTACTGCAAGGGTTGAATAATTTCAACACAGATCGATCCGACGGACAAATTGCCATTGACAACAGTTACTACCAGTATAATTTAAGTGCCAATGCGATGGCCCATTCTGCCTCTGTAATCCCTTACAATAATAATAACATTGATTACTTAAAAGCACTTACAAATTTTAAAAATCTTGGTTATGGAATCGACTTAGCTATGAGTTACA
>DATHPH010000117.1:0-3500 GCA_035484095.1 Cytophagaceae bacterium
AAAGGATTGGTGTAAATTTCGACAAACGGTATTATGAATCCAATACGTATTTGCTCGGCAAAGAAATCGTAGAAGAAGGATTGCAAAAAGGTGTCTTTTTTAAAAAAGAAAATGGTTCTTCCTGGATTGACCTTACACCCGATGGTTTGGATGAAAAACTATTGCTTCGGGCCGATGGTACTTCTGTATACATCACACAAGACCTTGGCACGGCGGAGTTGAAATACAAAGATTTTGGATGCGACAAATCCATTTATGTAGTTGGCAACGAACAAGATTATCATTTCAATGTATTGAAACTGATTCTAAAAAAACTTTCCAAATATTATGCAGAGGGTATCTACCATTTGTCCTACGGAATGGTGGACCTTCCTTCCGGCAAAATGAAATCACGTGAAGGAACAGTTGTAGATGCAGACGATCTTATCAGCGAAATGATTGAACAAGCAAAAACAGAGACCACAAAACATGGCAAGACAGATGGATTCAGCGAAGAAGAGGCTAATAAATTATTTTACAAATTAGGATTGGGTGCATTAAAATATTATCTGCTTCGGGTAGATCCTCAAAAAAGAATGTTATTTAATCCGGAAGAATCGATCCAACTCAACGGCGATACGGCTCCATACATACAATATACGTATGCCCGCAGTCGTGCTGTAATTCGAAAAGTAACAGAACAAGGTATTGATTTCTCCACAAATGCTATTAAAAATTATACAACACTTCATCCATCTGAGGTTCTGTTAATTTCGGTATTGTCAAAATTTCCTGCATCTTTAAAAGAAGCAGCCGAACACTATTCTCCGGCGGTGATTGTACAGTATGTAATTGAATTGGCAAGGGAATTTAATCGCTTCTATAACGAAGTGCCTATTTTAAAAGAAAGTGATGTCTCTGCAAAAGCCTTTCACATTGCCTTAACAAATACAACGGGAACTATTCTAAAAAGAGCGATGGCATTATTAGGAATAGAAGTACCTGAGAAAATGTAAGTCACCACTAAAACGACAAAGCCTTGATCTCTATTGAAATCAAGGCTTTGTCTTAAAGTATAATTTTACATACTACCAATCGCTCTTTTTAGCCGGATCGTTTTGAGCTTCTTTAATCACTCTTTTCAAATCAGCTATTAAAGCTTTTAGACTCGCATCTGTTTTTGTTTTTATAGTTACCCATCCTTTCGCAGACATCTTTGTTTTACCACAGTCAGGAGAAACATTTTCGAGTTTCCCCCCATCAGAGCCCGCTGTTTTACCTTCTGCAGTATGCGCTAGGTCGGTAAGAATATAACGATATTTGCCATCTTTGGAAAATACAGATAAACTAAACGTCACTTTTCCTCTATCGTTTGCATTGCCTCCTGCATTCGGATATTCAACAGGAGTGGTGCAGGTATATACCAACGTTTCGTTTTCTTTATCTTCTTTTACAAGAAATTTTTTATCTGTTCCCCATTTCTTTGCTACGGTATAAATATCTTTGGCCTTTAATCCGGCAGCATCCACTACTTCCATATAAGTGATTTTGCCAGTATTTTGGTCTACGGGAAGGTCTTGGGCGAAAGATGTATTTACAACTAACAATAGTATTGACAATAATTTTAAACTTCTTTTCATAAGGTTATTATTTTAATGTTTACGCACACAAGATATAAAAATGTGCTAAAAATAAAAACCGTATTTCGTAAACAATTTGGAAACATAATTAAATTCGTATACTTTTGTCTCAGATTTGGTTTTCAGTATTACGACTGAAATTAAAAGGGAATGCCGGTGAGAAACCGGAACTGTACCCGCAACTGTAATCTTCGTTCGTTTTTGTGTACCCCAAGACCACTGTCTCTATTTGGAGATGGGAAGGCAACACAAAAGAAGAAAGTCAGGAGACCTGCCAGAACAATTCATTTTCATTCGATGCTTTCGGGAAAAAAAGTTTGAATGGGTACATTGGGCATTCCAAATAGAGTTAATTGTTAGTAGAACAAGCTTTCGCTATTGCTTATGCGTATCTATTTTTTCTTGCACGAATGAATTGGTTCAGTGAAAGATATGTATAGCCATTTTCATTAATTGATAAAAATTAAAAACAAAATCTTAGGACCGCTGATTCTGTTGTTTTATCATTCCTATTCAGAAGGACAGAAGTTAACAACCGATACACTGGTCGCAGCACCAGAGGTAGTAGTCTATGGAAATAGGTTGACCGAATTTAATGCAGGTGTAAAAATTTTAACAATTGATTCGCTCACTCAAAATCAATTCAGGCAAAATAATCTCTCTTCTCTTTTAGAACAAAATTCTACCCTCTACATAAAATCGTACGGATTGGGAAGTTTATCTACCACTTCTTTCCGGGGTGCAAGTGCCGAACAAACTTCATTACTTTGGAATGGATTTAACATTCAAAGTCCAATGAATGCAACGTTGGATCTTGCGTTAGTCCCTGTTTCGTTGATCGATCAGGTCAAGGTTCAATACGGAGGCAGTGGCGCAATGTGGGGCAGCGGCTCTGTATCCGGATCGATTCATCTGGACAATAAACCTGTCTTTGGAAAAGGATTATCCCTGCAATACAATAATGGTTATGGTAGCTTTCATTCTTTTTCTGACCAGGTTTCCGCTACCTTAAGTAAGAAAAATTACATTATCTCAATCAAAGGGTTTTTAAATAATGCAAAAAATAATTTTCCCTATATAAATACAACCGAATATGGAAGCCCGCTTATAAAACAATCGAATGCATCGCTCCAACAATATGGATATATGATGGATAATTACATTAAAATATCCAAAAGAAACCAGTTAAACTTTCGGGTATGGCAGCAAAGTAGTAACAGAGAGATTCCTCCTACTATGGTCGTAAATATTTCGGATGCCGTACAAAAAGATTGGTTTTTAAGACTCTCTTCAGAATGGCAACACACTCGAAACAAAACTGTATGGAATGCCAGAGCCGCATACTTCGATGAATATCTATTATACCAGGATAAGTTCGCAGCTACGAATTCACATAATCATTCTATTTGTCAAATATCAGAAGTTGAAACAAAAATAAATGTATTTAAAAGTGGACTTTTAAACATAGGAATAAACAATACAAATAATACGGCAATTGTAGACAGTTACAGTGGAAAACCAAAGCAGAATAGAACAGCTTTGTTTACTTCCTTTAAATATGCCGGGAAAAAAGAACGATGGAAAATAAATGTAGGAGCAAGAAAAGAAATCGTTTCCAGTACCCGATACACACATCTTTTGGTTGTACCAATCATGCCTTTTGCCGGAGCGGATATCGCTTTGACAAAAAAAATGGTACTAAAGTCTAACGTAAGCAGAAACTACCGATTGCCTGCTTTCAATGATTTGTATTGGGTGCCCGGAGGTAACATTAATTTGCAACCAGAGCAAGGTTGGTCGGAAGAAATAGGGCTTGCTTTTATTCATAAAAATAAATCTTTCATAAAAGATAGTTTAGGGGGGACAGGAATCTCAACCATA
>DATHPH010000118.1:0-7181 GCA_035484095.1 Cytophagaceae bacterium
TTGCGATATTTATGTATCCTATTTGCAGGAAGATAGCAGCTGGACGATCCCAAGAAATTTAGGACCGAATGTGAATTCAATCTATTGGGATTCTCAACCTACGCTTTCGCATTCGGAAGACACCCTCTATTTTGCTTCCGATAGAAAAGGAGGAATTGGTCTATCGGATATTTATTTTACCTATAAAACCCCCGGTGGTTCATGGGCTCCAGCACAAAACATGGGACCAACGATCAATACACGTGGAAATGAAATGAGTCCATTCTTCCATCCTACACATCGCGTATTTTATTTTAGTTCCAACGGACAACTTGTAAACTTTGGCGTGTTTGATTCTACGGAACATATTTTCCGCACATTTGATATTTATAAATCCATTCAACTGGAAGGGAAATGGCAAGAACCAAAAAACATCGGACCTTTGGTAAATGGAAAAGGAGATGAATATTATTTTACAATTGATTCTAAATCCAAAGACCTTTTTTATGCTCGTTCTGAAGCAGACAAAACAAAAAACCTGGATTTATTTTCCTTTCCATTGCCCATGGAGGCGCAACCGCTTGCCAACACAAAACTAAAAGGTGCTCTTACGGACTCCACTACCGGGGATCCTTTCAAAGGCATTGTGTCTATTATTGACCTCGACAATGGATTGGAAGTAGCGCCCAAATTTATGCGTCCTGATGGAAGTTTTGAATTTGACCTCATTGATAAAAATGACTACCTTTTGATTATACAAGGAGACGATTTTTTTAGAATTGAAAATAAATTTACACTTGACGGAGATACCAGCATTGAAATAAAAACACATCCTATTAAGTACAATAAATGGACTTTTGAGCATCTTGAATTTGAAAATGGGAAGGCAGATATTTTGCCGGAAATGGAAATCGATTTGGATAAAATTCTGAATTTTTTATTAGATCATCCTTACTTTAAATTAAAGATATCAGGCCATACCGATACACAAGGAGATGCGGATGCAAACCTGCGTTTATCGCAACGAAGAGCAGATGCTATTAAGAAATACATTGAGACGAAAGGACACATTGAAGAAGGACGCATAGAAGCAATTGGGTATGGAAGTCAAAAACCTATTGTGGAAGAAAAAACTCTAGAGGATAGAAGTCTAAATCGCAGGGTAGAATTTCAGATCATAAAACCTTCTAAAGAAGAGGTGGAGAAAATGGAACATGAAGAACAGGTAGAATTGCAACAACAGTTGGAGGAACAAGAAAAAGAACAAAACCTTCCCATGGAAGAAAATAAAACTAAGTAAGATAATACTCTTGGGATTTTCAGATTTCCAGTTTAATTTTTCCTTTAACCGAAATTTATAATCCAGCCTGATTTGGCAAATGATTTTACTTAACGGCCATTACACCTATTGAAATTTATAGCCGATTCCGTAAACCGTACTTAAATAATCTTTACAACCATTTTGTACTAATTTTTTTCTCATATTTTTTACATGTGTATACAGAAAATCGTATGAGTCTGCTTGATCCATGTGGTCTCCCCATAAATGTTCTGCGATAGAGTCTTTTGGAATTACTCTTGCTTTGTTTGCGATAAAAAACACGAGCAAATCATATTCTTTGCCAGTCAAAATAACTTCTTTTTCATTTACATACACTTGTCTGGAATCAGGATTGATGTGAATTTCATTAAATGTAATTTCTTTTGAGCCTTGGAAATTTCTTCTTCTAATGACCGATTTTATTCTGGCATTCAATTCTGAAAGATGAAAAGGTTTTGTCAGGTAATCATCGGATCCTATTTCCAAACCTTCAATACGGTCTTCTAGTGAACTGTTTGCTGAGACGATTATCACTCCTGATTGAATGTTTCGTTTCTTAATTTCCCTGATTATATCAAGCCCGGTACCACCCGGCAGCATAATATCGACCAAAATACAATCGTATTCATAGTCGTTAATTTTATCAATTGCTTCACCATAATTTGCAGCCGATTCGCAGATATACCCTTCGTGACTAAGATAAGTCACTACTGATCTGCGCAATTCTTTTTCATCTTCAATTATTAACACTTTCATGTTTCGTTGATTTATTTACAGCATTATTTTTATAATTTTTTCAGAATACTTCTTCCTGGAAAAAAGCACGATAACCTATTACTAAATAACGAAATAATATTTATTAATAGTCAAGTTACTAAAGTTTCTATTTTAACCCTATAAACTTGTAAATATTTCATAACCTACTTTTCTTACCTTTACAGAATCAAAGTCATTTCAGGTTACGGTTACCGCTCTAAAATATTTTTGTTTATGAAAAACATTTATGCCGACATTATTACCATTGGAGATGAAATCTTATATGGACAAATAACCGACACAAACAGCCAATGGATAAGTGCTGAATTAGACAAAATAGGCATCCTTACCAAACGAAAATCAAGTGTGGGTGACCAGCAATCAGAAATACTGGAAATACTTCAAGAGTCCGAACATCGGTCGGATATTATACTTATTACCGGAGGACTCGGTCCTACGAACGATGATATTACCAAAAAAACCTTGGCAACCTATTTTGACTGTGACCTTGTGCTAAATGCAGATGCATTAAAAGATGTTACTGACTTTTTCGAACGCAGGGAACGGTTGCTTACGGAGACCAACAGGAGTCAGGCATTTTTACCTTCTGTTTGTACTTACTTGCCAAACCGTTCGGGAACAGCACCGGGAATGTGGTTTGAAAAGAAGGATAAAGTTTTTATTTCTATGCCTGGGGTTCCTTTTGAAATGAAGGAATTAATGACACTACAAGTAATTCCAAAATTAAAAGAGCATTTTCAGACTCCTGTTATCCTCCATCAGATTGTGAAAACAATTGGTATAGGCGAATCCAATCTGGCCGATCTACTTAAAGACTGGGAAGCTCAACTGCCCCAATCCATTAAGCTTGCTTACCTTCCATCCATTGGAGAGGTAAAACTTAGGCTTACGGCTTCGGATGAAAATCAAAAACAATTGAAATCCGATCTTCAGAAGGAATTAGAAAAATTAAAACCAATTATCAAAGATTACATTTTTAGTTATACAGACGAACCTATAGAAAAAATAGTGGGAGATCTTTTGCGTACAAAAAAAATAACGGTAGCAGTAGCAGAGAGTTGCACGGGCGGATACCTTAGTCATCTTTTTACTTCCATCGCAGGTAGTTCAGACTATTTTAAAGGTGGAGTTATTGCTTATCAAAATGAAATTAAAACCAGTCTTTTACAGGTACACGATGAAACATTACAAACCTACGGAGCAGTAAGCGATTCTACCGTAAGAGAAATGGCCATTTCCGTCAGAGAAAAACTAAAGTCAAGTATTGGCGTTGCGGTAACCGGTATTGCGGGTCCCGGAGGCGGCACAAAGGAACAACCCGTTGGAACTATTTGGATTGGGTACAGCGATGAAAAAAAAACAATCAGCAAAAAACTATTATTAGGTTCCAGACGTGATATCAATATCCGGCTTTCGGCATACGCCGTCTTAAATATGATACGATTAGAGATGAGCGATTTTTAGAGTTTTATTAGGATTCTAAAACTTTCATCCGGATAAGAAACACATGTTACGCAGCGCAAAATTTGTATTCCTTCTAAAGGATTTGATGAACCAAGATCATTGCCTAAGTTTAATTATTGGAACATTTTTTTTTAACGCTTCATTAATATTGAAAATATATTACCTTTGAGGGTGGAAGATATATCCTTTATCAATTTTTTTGATAAGTTACTCTTCTGATATACAAACTACTATTATCTTTTCAGAGTCATGGCATTAGTAGAAATGATCATGCCCAAAATGGGCGAAAGTATCATGGAGGGAACCATCCTCAACTGGTTAAAAAAAGTGGGCGACCACATTGAAAGGGACGAATCTGTGCTCGAAGTAGCTACCGACAAGGTAGATACCGATGTTCCTGCCACCCATACAGGTGTTCTTAAACAGATTTTGGCAGAAAAAGGGCAAGTGGTACCGGTAGGTGTCTCCATCGCTATTATCGATACAGGCGGAACCGAAGAAGTGAAAATTCCTTATGTGCCAGTTTCTTCTGAAATTTCAAAAGAAACTATTGAAAAGAAAGAAACAACTACCGAAAAACAATCCGTTGTATCGTCTATAGGGAAACCTTTGTCTGGAAGGTTTTATTCTCCATTGGTTTTAAATATTGCAAGGCAGGAAAATATTTCCATGACAGAACTGGATACAATTCCAGGAACTGGAAAAGAGTCCAGGGTAACGAAAATTGACATTTTCAATTTTATTGAAAATAAGCAAAAACAACCTGTCCCTACAGAAAATAAAACATCCGATTCCAAAGAAACAAAAGAGAAACCTTTGGAAAAGGAAAATACTCCACTCCATTCTGTTAAACCTGCCTCATCGCTTAATGGCAATGTAGAAATTATTGAAATGGATCGGATGCGCAAAATGATTGCGGAACGTATGGTAGAATCCAAAAGGATTTCGCCACATGTAACTTCCTTCGTAGAAGCAGACGTAACCAATATTGTATACTGGCGCAATCGTATGAAGCAAGACTTCATGGAAAAAGAAAATGCGGCCCTTACCCTCACACCTATTTTTATCGAGGCCGTTGTGCGTGCCATAAAAGATTATCCCATGATTAATATCTCTGTGGAAGGAGATACGATTCTGTTAAAAAAAGAAGTCAATATTGGAATTGCCGTAGCACTTCAAAATGGAAATTTAATCGTACCTGTTGTTAAAAATGCTGACCAGCTGAATCTGATCGGACTTACCAAGCAAGTCAACGATCTCGCACGACGGGCAAGAGCAAACAAACTTACTCCAGATGATTTAAGCGGAGGAACGTATACTGTCTCAAACGTAGGCTCTTTTGGGAATGTAATGGGTACTCCTATAATCGTACAACCACAATGTGCCATTTTAGCACTTGGCGCTGTGGTAAAAAAACCCGCTGTAATAGAAACTCCTCATGGTGATACCATTGGCATTCGACACATGATGTTCCTTTCTCATTCCTATGACCATCGGGTCATTGATGGTTCTTTGGGAGGAATGTTTGTAAGAAGAGTAGCCGATTATCTTGAAGCATTTGATCTGAACAGAAAGGTATTCTCCTGAAATTGCTAATTCTTTGGAACAATGTTGCGACCAAACTTTTGGAATAAAGCTTCGTAGATCCCATAAAAAAGTCCTATACCTTCTTTGTAAGATATAGGACTTTTTCAAAACTATCTTTTCAACTTGTTGATTACTCAATTACTACCTTGCTTACGTATTTTATGTTAGTAGCATTTATAGAAAGAAAATACGTTCCTTTTGACAAACCTGTTTGTATAGCGTTATCTGCCATCGACGCACTGGAAATTGAAGTACTATAAACGGTTTGACCAAGTATATTCGTAATAGTGATTTCATAATCTCCTTCATACAAAACAGAAATTTTGAAACTTCCATTGCTTGGATTAGGATATACTTTAATAAAACTGTTGGCATTAAAGCTCACGCTTTTTATATCCGAATATGCTGCTTGTCCGTTAAAATCAACTTGTTTTAACCGATAGTAGGAAGTTCCGTCTAGTGCATTATAATCCGTGTAACTATATGAAATGCTTTGTATAGAATTTCCATGACCTTCTACGGTTCCAATTGGTTCAAACGTTATCCCATCCTGACTTCTCTCTATTACAAAATAAGCGTTGTTTTTTTCAGTAGTTGTCATCCAGGACAAACTCACTGTTCCATTTGTTTGAGCTTGTACTTTAAAATAAAGCAATGAAACAGGCAGCGTATTATTGACACAAGGAGAAAATTCCGAAGTTCTACAGTAAGCGCCACTGCAATCTCCACCAGTACCTACTGCCAAGGCAGTAATATCGTTGTACATAAGTGACCCATTGTTATAATCCCAGGTAGCACCGGTAGGATAAGTTGTGGTAGCTGCTGTGAAACGGGTTTGTCCTTGAGGATTGCCTGTGCACGAACCAGAAGAACAAGCATTGGTACCATACACATAAACCGTTGCATTAGCAGGTCGTCCGCCGTTTACATCCGTAGGGATGGGAACGAATGTATTTAAGGTGATGGAACCACATCCAAAACTATTATTACCAGGACCATTTGGAGCCGAACCACCACAGTTTAAATTGATACCTTTAAGAGTATTACAGTAAATACTATTGTCAAATATTTGCACATAATCGGCGCCTGCAATGACGTCTACTCCATTGCCTGCACTGTAGGCCAAGGTATTGTTGTTTATAAGAATTTGTTTCGTTGCACCAGATCCTTCTGCCCTTATCGCACTACCATCATAAGAGCCATTCAATTGTTGACCGGCCGCACTCCCGTTTGGAGCCAACCCAATCATATTTCCGGTGATAGAAACATGGTTTGTTCCATTTGACAAAGCGATTCCAGCAGCTGGGATATCTGTCCTTCTACCTTCATTTGAACCTACAAAGTTATTAGAAACAGTTCCTGTCGTCACATTTTGTAAATCCATTCCTGAATTTCCATTTCCGATTGCAACACTTGCCGGAGTAATTCCGACGTAATTATTGCTAATCGTAATATTGCTTATAGTACCCGCTGTAGCTATACCATGAGATTTAGTACTTCCAAAGCCGTTTCGCCCTATTACATTATTTGAAATTGTGATAGCACTTGAAGAGGAATTGAAAAAGATTCCGGCAAAAGCATTTCCGGAATAGCCACCTGCAGGAGGAGTAAAAGAATTATCGGCATAGACGCCTATTTTATTATTGGAGATAGAAATTGTGGTAACACCTGCAACGACATAAATCCCACACGAATTATTGTCCTGAGTGGACCAACCGTTTCTTAATATCACATTTCCGGATACTGTAATATTTGACATTGTTCCTCCTGTAAACACAATTCCTCCATGGCCGTTCCCATAATCCGTTCCATCATAAAGGCCCGTAGAATTACTTCCTATATTGTTATTTTGAATTGTCATTGGATTTGCATTCAGCGACAACATATAGATTCCTATGTTTGTACTTCTTGAAATTGTATTCCCTACGATGTTCAGATTGTTTACGGTACCGGAAGTAAAGACAATACCATTGTTGGCATTGCCAAAGCTTGCTGCTCCTGCCCCATTTGCATTTACCCCGATATTATTATAGCCAATAGTAAGTCCAGAACA
>DATHPH010000119.1:0-3789 GCA_035484095.1 Cytophagaceae bacterium
CCAGTCTTCCATATCGAAAGCATCAACAAGTCTTGCTCCTAGTTTTGAAGCGAGAATGGCAAGTATCCCAGTACCGCTGCCAGCATCCAAAACGGTTTTGTCCTGATGATTAATTTCCAATTGATTGGCGATCATCATAGTGGTAGTTTCATGATGACCTGTGCCAAAAGACATTTTCGGATTGATAACAATGTCGTATTTGAAGGGTTTCTCAGGAAAGTGAAAAGAGGCTCTTACAATGCAATCCTCTCCGATTATAACCGGTTGAAAATTTTTTTCCCATTCTTCGTTCCAATTTTTGTCTTCCATCAATCCGAAGGAATATGAGATAGATTCTGTTTTAGAATATTTTTCAATAAGTTCCTGAAGCTTGACCTCTAAAAACAAGTCTTGTTCTATATATGCATCAAGCCCCGAGTCAATCTCTTGAAAGGAATCATATCCTATTTCAGCCAGCTCGGCAATCAATAACTCGGATAATTCCGCGGAGGTTGTTATTTTTACTTCGATGTAGCGCAAGTGCCGATGTACGATTAATAAAGTATAGAATTTAAAAGAAGAGAAACCGCAACGAATTTTGATAAGAAACCGGATAGGTAAAATAGAAAATTCGTTGTGGTATAAGAATGATTATTTGTAGTCTCTTTTTAAAAGAGGAAATAATCAGAAAGGAATTAGAATGATTTTATAATGTCGACAAAATCTCTTGCTTTGAGCGAAGCTCCGCCGATAAGACCGCCATCAATATCCTGACAGGCAAATAGTTCTTTCGCATTGTCCGGTTTACAGCTTCCGCCGTAAAGAATGGAAATTTCTTCTGAAACGGCTTTGCCATATTTAGTGGATATATGCGTTCTTATTTTTTCATGCATTTCCTGTGCTTGCTCTTTTGAAGCAGTTACTCCGGTTCCAATTGCCCAAATTGGTTCGTATGCAATGACGATCTTTTTAAATTCGTCTTCCGATAGATGGAAAAGACTTTCGGTAAGCTGATTATTGACAAAATCTATATGAATGCCTTTTTCTCTTTGTTGTAAGCTTTCCCCGCAACAAAAGATAGGAGTCATACCTGCCTTTAAAACGGCGTTAACCTTGGCGGCAAGAAAAGCGTTGCTTTCGCCAAAATATTCTCTTCTCTCACTGTGACCAAGAATTACATATTTTACGCCAATTGATTTTAACATGGATACGGATATTTCACCGGTATAGGCACCGGATTCTTTATCGTAGCAATTTTGAGCACCAACCGCTACAGAAGAACCTTCCGCCAGTTTTGATATACTTGCCAACGATATAAATGGAGTACAAAGAACCGCATGCGCATTGTTTTTAACTTCGTCCTTTACCATGGCGATAACTTCGGATGCCAGCGCAAGACCTTCGTCTAAAGTTTTATTCATTTTCCAGTTACCGGCTACTATTTTCTTTCTCATGTTTTGATTTATTATAATCGTTGATTCTTTTTGAAATACTAGAGGGCAAAATAAAGATTTATTTTGCAAAGAACAACACCCGTTTGGTATAGAGGGAGTAGAGTATATTATTGTCTTTTATGACTTTCAATATAATCCTTTAAAATAATCTTTAAGGACTCCAGGTATTCTGAGAAAACTTTTGTATCGAGGTGCGAATGCGATGTTTTAGGAATGGTCAGCGGATTTTCATCCAGGTATTGGTATAGTTCCGGATATTCTTGTTCCATTTTAAGGGTGAGTTCGTTAATTTCTTTTAACAAAATGGTCATTTTTTTCATACTAAAAATAAATTAAAGGATTCTTAATAAAAGTAATCATTATTTGTGGAAGGTGGAAATACTTTTTCGGCTCCCTTATTCTTTCAATTGTCTCAGATGGAAACAAGACAAAATGTTTGCCGTCGTTTTGCTACGGCAAACAAGGCTAGTTTCAGATTGATAGAAATTGTTTTGACTGCAATTCAGATATCTAAATATGAATTGCTCTGTTTTCCGTTGCAGCCAAAGCAGCTTCTTTGAAAGACTCTGTATAGGTTGGGTGTGCATGACTCATACGGCCTATGTCTTCCGCAGAAGCGCGGAACTCCATTGCGACTACTGCTTCTGCAATCATATCGGCAGCGCGTGGTCCAATCATGTGCACGCCTAAAATTTCATCGGTTGTTTTATCGGCCAGGACTTTTACAAATCCATCGGTATCCATACTGGCACGGGCACGTCCCGAAGCTTTAAATGGAAAACTTCCTACTTTATAGGCTCTGCCTTGTTCTTTTAATTGTTCTTCCGTATATCCTACGGCTGCTACTTCAGGCCAAGTATAAACAACTCCCGGAATCAATAAATAATTGATATGAGGTTTTTGACCTACCATTTGCTCTGCCACGAGGGTTCCTTCTTCTTCCGCTTTATGGGCAAGCATAGCTCCTTTTATAACATCTCCAATGGCGTATATGCCGGGAGTGGAGGTTTCCAAATGATCATTTACCGCAATTTTTCCTCTTTCATCCAGCTTCACACCAGCATTTTCAAGCGCTAACCCTTCTGTATAAGGTTTTCTTCCGGTGGATACTAGACAATAATCACCCTTGAATTCGGTTATTTTGCCTGATTTGTCTTCCGCTGTTATAATTACTTCTTTGCCTTTTACAACGGCACCTGTTACTTTATGATTGAAGAAGAACTCGAAACCAATTTTTGTAAGTGTTTTCTGTAATTCTTTTCCTAAAGCTTTGTCCATGGTAGGAATAATGCCGTCCATAAATTCTAAGACGGTTACTTTTGCTCCAAGACGAGCGTATACAGAACCGAGTTCAAGACCGATTACGCCACCGCCAATTACAATCAATTGTTTGGGAACTTCTGTTAATTCTAACGCTTCTGTGGAAGTAATAATTCTTTTTTTATCAATCGGAACTGTCGGCAATGAAATAGGTTTAGAACCGGTTGCAATAATTGTTTTGGTTGTTTTTATTTCCGTTGAAGACCCATCCGATGCGGTAATTTTTATTGTATTTTTATCTACAAATGATCCTATACCTTGAAGTACATCAATTTTATTTTTTTTCATCAGGTAATTGATGCCATCGCAAGTTTGCTTTACTACCTCACGTTTGCGGGCAATCATTTGTTCAAGATTTACTTTTAAATCCTTTAACTCAATACCATGTGTTTTGAAAGTATGAGCAGCATTATGATAATGCTCGGATGAATCGAGCAATGCTTTAGAAGGAATACAACCTACATTTAGACAAGTGCCTCCAAGGGTTGGGTATTTTTCTATCAAAGCAGTTTTCAGGCCTAATTGGGCACAACGAATTGCGGCTACATATCCTCCAGGGCCGGAGCCAATCACAGTTACATCGTATTGCATAGTAAAATTATTTTTGTAAATAGTGTTTTTCTTGTGTAGGACCATTATTGGCCTCTTTGTGTTTGGGTAATAATTTGATGAGTGGATTCTCCCTTGAGTATCGTTGAAATCTTTTCCAATCTCTTGCAAGAACTACGTTATCCACGGATTTGTCATAATAGAGTAACTCACCGGAGGCAACGTCTGTTATCAGTTGCATATAATATACTACTTTGTCATTATCATTAATCGGACCACCCGAGTTACCTAAAGAAGTTCGACCTTTTGCAATAGGATCAATGTATGGAACAATGTTTAAATAGGCAAAAATAGTATCGTTATAATAAGCATCTTTTGCAATGCCTTTTGGACTCGTGAGTTCACAAATGCTAAGCGAATCATATTCTCTGGAAATAAACAAATATGATTTGTCACGTTTGTTCACGATGGTAGAATCTACAAGAAA
>DATHPH010000120.1:0-5573 GCA_035484095.1 Cytophagaceae bacterium
AACAAATATTTTATATATTTTTTTTCAAAATCATAACTTATTTATATTTTAACTAAAAATACGACTATAATAGACCATATAAAGCAATATGCGAAGTGCCTATTTGTCAAAAAACACCTTTTTGAGCAAATGATCGTCAAAAAAATGTAGTTGTTGGATCTTTGGGAATCCATACCTCACCACAAAAGTATTTCCTCAAACCTCCCTCGAAATATGAATTTCCCTGGGAAAACAATCGTTTCCGTTTAAACAGCCTCGTTTTAAAGAAAGCAGGGCAATGCTTTATTATTTCTTAATAAATTGATAATAAATACTTTATAATCAGGTGCTATCTTTGTTAAAACACTGCATGAAAACCCTTTATAAAACAATTGTCCTTTCCGATATACACTTGGGAACGGCTGGTTCCAAAGCCAAAGAGGTAACCCAATTTTTAAAACATAACATCTGCCATACCCTGATCTTAAATGGCGACATCATTGATGGATGGCAACTGAAAAAATATGGGAAATGGAAAAATAAGCATACTAAATTTTTCAAACGAGTATTGAAGGTAATGGACGATTACGATACTCAGGTCATTTACCTAAGAGGAAACCACGATGATTTTTTGGATCAAATGATTCCGATTCAAATGGGTAAACTCAGCATACAAAGGGATTATTATTACGAATCATTTGACAAAAAGTATTACGTAATTCACGGGGATGTTTTTGACTCCATTACTACTAACTTGAAATGGATTGCCAAACTTGGGGATGTTGGATATACTTTTTTACTTTGGTTGAATCAACGTTACAACAATTACAGGGTAAAAAGAGGATTACCGTATTATTCTCTTTCACAAGCGATCAAATTAAAAGTGAAATCTGCGGTATCCTACGTAAATGATTACGAAGAACAGCTTTCGACCATGGCCAAAATTAAAAAGTGCGATGGCATTATTTGCGGGCATATCCATCAACCGGCCTTGAAAGAAATGAACGGGATCATGTATATGAATTCCGGAGACTGGGTAGAATCGCTTACGGCATTGGTGGAAACGATGGAAGGGGAATGGAAGATTGTGAATTTTGAAGAAAAGCTGATTACCGATGCTCAACCGGACGATGACGAAGATGAAAACGAAAACTCTTCTTACATCGAAGACCTCATGATTTTGAGAGAAGAATTAAAGGTGAGAAAGGCATCCAATAAAGCCTCTTAGCCATTAGTCATAAGATACCGTCGTACTTCGCATCTGCAATTGATTTCTGATCATAGAGATGCCTTTGCTTTAGAAGAAGCAATAGAAGAACAAAATACTATATTCACTGAAATTTCATGTTTTGATTTTACCAATCCTGTAGTAATTTTTTGTATTTTAAATATCAACATGATTTACCATCTTATTTTATACCCTTCGCTAAATTATTTGATCGCTTTTTGAAAAATTATTTTTTAGAAAACACCAAGAAATCCTAATTCCGTCAATATGCACAAGTACTGTCAATATTGACAGTACTTGTATAGCAGTTTAATCCCTCCTACTTTAATCCATGAAAATGAAAACAAAAGAAAATATGGAAAATAAAATCGTAGTAGTAACAGGTGCTAATTCCGGAATGGGAAAAGTAACCGCTCTTGAACTGGCAAAAAAAGGTTTCACGGTTGTATTAGTTTGCCGAAACAAACAACTTGGGGAAGAAGCAAAACAAGATATCATCGCTCAAAGTGGCAATACACGCATCGATTTATTACTTGCGGATCTTTCTTCGCAGAAATCCATTCGACAAATGGTACTGGACTTTAAAAGTAAATACAATCACCTGGATGTGTTGGTCAACAATGCCGGACTTGCCTTTAGTAAGTTCAACACTTCTGTAGACGGGATAGAAATGACTTTTGCCGTCAATCATCTTGGTTACTTTTTACCCACTGTTCTGCTGCTGGATTCTCTAAAAGCGGCACCTTCTGCCCGTATTGTGAATGTCTCTTCGTCAACTCATAAAGGAGCAAAGATTAATTTTGAAGACATAGAGCACAAAAAGAACTATTCATTATTTGGCAGCTACAATCAATCCAAGCTTTGCAATGTTTTGTTTACAAAAGAACTGGCAAGAAAACTTAAAGGAACAAACGTCTCTGTCAATTGCCTTAACCCTGGTCCCGTAAAAACAGGTTTGGCAAGAGATATGGGACCGGTGTTCCAGTGGTTAGCCAAAAGTTTTTTCCCTTCTGCTGAGAAGGCTTCCGCTACTGCGATTTACCTTGCTTCTTCACCGGAAGTAGAAAAAATAACGGGGAGATATTTTGAAAAATGCAAAGTCGTACCTTCTTCTAAAATAAGCAACGATGAAAAAATAGCCAAAAAACTTTGGGACTTGAGTACGAAAATGACTGGCCTAAATTAACCTTTGTCAAATTAAAGAAAAATGAGATAATCTACGAACGCAAGTCGTCTCATTTTTCTTTATTTCGAGAGTAAGCTGTTTCTGTAAAAAGAGGTACGAATATTTTTCATTCCCACGAATTTTCACTATCATAACAAGATGTTAGTGTGTTTTTTACAACAACTATACAAAAGATAGTTTGAGTATTGTAAGAGCATCGGTAAATATTGATACACAAAATGACTTATCAAACATGATTGTAGAAGGAAAAGAATTGGCAGTGAAATTAAAAGGCAAAACCTTTCACTGTGCTATGGATATTACCATGGATTATATTGGTGGGAAATGGAAAGTAGTAGTACTTTGGTATTTGCGGGATCAACATCGTCGGTTTAGTGAGTTGAAAAGAATGATCCCTGATATTACAGAAAAAATGCTTTCGCTTCAATTAAAACAACTAGAGAAAGATGGAATAGTAGGGAGAAAAGTATATGCGGAAGTGCCCCCCAAAGTAGAATATTATCTTACCCGTGAAGGGAAGTCCTTATTACCCGTCTTAAAAGCAATTGCCGATTGGGGAGTGAACAAAGGGAAAACAGAGGGAGTTATTGAAGAGGTTGTTCGGGAGAAAAAAAAGAAACGACAACTTTTGTACAGTGAATAAAGGGGCGTTAAGATTTAATTAATAATTTTTCGAAGCGACAAAGTCAGACTTGATAAATCCTGATGAAAGGAACGTACTGTTGATTGCAATTGATTGATAAGAGCAGCACGTATATGCAAATTTTCAGAAGAATACAACCCTCCACTGGTAAATAATAAAGTTTCCGTTTTAGGTACCGGTTTCCCATTGAAATCAAATTGCCACCAACGTTGTTTCATACTTTTAATAAGTGTTATTTGACCGCTATTGCTGAATTTCTTTTCATTTAAGATATACCACAACGCAGGTGGATAATAACCCGCAGAATCGTTATCAAACCAAATAGGTTGAAGCAGATTCCTGGGATGGTAAAATTCTATTTTTTCTCCTTCAGGATTAATGGCGAGTGCTCCTAGACTGGCACTGATTAAACCTCCGCTTATGCCAACTATTTTCCCTGATTTCGCATCGGCAAGAGTAGACCCTACGGTGGTCAAAGAACCCACAATTATAGAAGCAACAATAAATCGATTATTCCTTTTGCTGTTTTTCTTATCGATATAAGAAGCAATTTGCTCTACTCGTTCGCCTTCACAATCCAATTCGGCCGAAATCGCCAGAATTTCGTTGGAAGCAGCTAAAATACGATCTGTAATTTTTTGCTTTAAATCCAAACGTATTAGTTTATGTTCTACCGTAGCGGTTTCTTGAAGCTGCATGAAATCAAGAAGGAAAGTAGTTATACCAATCGCATTGCACATTAAAAGATCATGGTAAGACATTTTTGAAAGCAAAACAGGATTTTTTTCAAGAAGAGAATCTACGTTCTTCACTGGAGTTGGAATATCACTATAGTCGTAATGTGTATTCGGCACACAATAACTATTTTTTATACGTTCTACTTTTTCTGAATGAATAATTTTGGAAGAAACACAAGAATTAAAAGTAAGCATGCTAACCATAAAAAGGGGGGAAACTATTCCAGACGGGAAGTGAAAATTTCTATCTTTTCTCATGTTTGTATAAAAGCAACACAAAAAGTTAAGCGTAAATAATAATAGTTTAAGCAATATTTAAATCTATTCATTAAAAATAGAAATACCAAACTGAAATAGTTTAAACAAAATATTGTTATTTTACTTACTAATTAGTAAGTTTGTTTCAGATACCCAGAAAGTGGCAAAAAAGAACAAAACACGACAGGATATTATCAATCTCGGAGAAGACCTTATCCGAAGTAAAGGATATCATGCCTTTAGTTACCACGACATTTCTACCCGACTCAATCTTAAAAATGCGGCAATCCATTACCATTTTCCTCTTAAAGAAGATTTAGGAGTGGAAGTGATAAAAAAAAACAGTAAAGGTTTTGAAGAATTACTCCAGAATAAAAAATTTAATCAGCTTGATGAATGGGAGCAGCTGACTCTTTTTATAGAGGAAATATTTGACAAACATTATATAAATAGCAGAGTATGCCTTGTTGGTGCGTTAAGTATAGAATATCCTACCTTACCGGAAACGATACAAAAGGAATTTCAACACATGACGGAATTAATACGAAATTGGCTTACCATTTTGCTTAAAAACGGAAAGAAAAAAAACTATTTTCATTTCTCCACCAGTCCGGAAGTGAAGGCGCTTATGATTATTACCAACCTCATCGCCGGACTTCAGATTGCCAGAATCATGCACAAGTCGGATTTCCAATTAATCAAAAGCGGAATATTGCGAGAACTAAATACAGAATAATACTTTAATCAATTTTCTTACTAACTAATAAGTAATTTATGACACAATTAAAAAGAGTAGTGGTAACAGGAATCGGTGCAATTACACCTTTGGGAAACGATGTAAAAACCTTTTGGGAAAATATAAAATCCGGGAAGAGCGGTGCAGACTGGATTACAAAATTTGATGCTTCAAAGTTTAAAACCCGTTTTGCCTGTGAGGTAAAAGGGTTCGATACCGATCGTTATTTTGATAAAAAAGAAGCCCGTAAGATGGATCTTGTTTGCCATTATTCTATAGCCGCTGCCGACGAAGCCATTAAAAGCGCAGGGTTGGAATTGGATAAAATAAATAAAGAGCGGGTGGGAGTTATATGGGGTTCTGGCAACGGTGGGATTACGACCTTTCATCAACAAGTTACGGAATTTGCACTTGGAGATGGCACACCAAAATTTAATCCGTTTTTGGTACCAAAGATGATCGTGGATATGGCTTCCGGCCTGATAGCGATTCGTTATGGATTTATGGGCGTGAATTTTGCCCCTGTCTCTGCTTGTGCCACCTCTACGTCTGCCATTATTGAGGCATACGATAATATCCGTCTGGGAAAAGCAGACATCATCGTTTCTGGAGGGGCCGAAGCACCCATTGTGGAGTCGGGCGTAGGAGGATTTGGCGCGTTGAAAGCGCTTTCTACTCGTAATGATGATTTTAAAACGGCCTCAAGACCCTATGATGTAGACCGCGATGGGTTTGTAATCGGTGAAGGAGCAGGAGCGTTGATTCTTGAAGAAATGGAACATGCCAAAGCACGTGGTGCCGTTATC
>DATHPH010000121.1:0-11634 GCA_035484095.1 Cytophagaceae bacterium
AATACGACCGACTGATTTAAAATCTCCCAGCTTTGCAATGCCAACGACCAGTGTTGAGAAGACCAACGGTGCAATCACCATTTTAATAAGTCTTAAAAAAATATCACTTAGTATTTTCAAATGAGAAGAAATATCAGGGAAAAAATTTCCTGCCACTATACCCAAAGCCATTCCTAAAAAAATCTGAGTTGTAAGATTGATTTTGAATTTCGTCGTCATTATTTTATTTCTTACCTACATTATCGCTTTCCATCCATACACGAAATGTTATTTTGTGGAACTATATACTATCTCCTTACAAGAAAAAAGAAGAATGCATTGTAACCTACTTAATCAATTCGTCTAATTTTATTACCCTATTTCTTAGAAAGAAATCTACGATCACAATTGCTGCCATTGCATCTACAATTGCGACGGCACGAGGTACTACACAGGGATCATGTCTTCCTTTCCCGGAAACCTTTACTGCTTCTCCTTTCTCATTCACGCTGTCTTGATCTTTCATAATAGTAGCAACAGGTTTAAACGCTACACGAAAATAGATATCTTCCCCGTTTGACATTCCACCTTGCACACCTCCCGAAAAATTGGTTTTGGTACGCACCTTACCATTTTCGATCACAAATTCATCGTTGTGTTCAGACCCTTTCAGTGCAATCCCTTCAAATCCACTTCCGTATTCAAAACCTTTTACTGCATTAATGCTCAGCATGGCTTTCCCAAGCTCTGCATGCAACTTGTCAAAAACTGGTTCTCCCAAACCAACCGGGCATCCCTTAATGACACAGGATACAGTACCGCCAATAGTATCCTGCTCCTTTCTCACCTGATCAATCAACTCAATCATTTTAGTGGCCATCTCAGGATCCGGACATCGTACTATATTGTCGTCTATTTTACTCAAATCCAACTTCTGGTATGGTTTATCCAGCTTCAGCGAACCTGTCTGAGAAACATAAGAGATTACTTCAACTCCTATTTTTTTTAAAAACAATTTTGCAATTGCTCCTGCTGCCACTCGCGCTATGGTTTCCCGAGCGGAACTTCGCCCTCCTCCTCTGTAATCGCGAATGCCATATTTTTGCTGATAGGTAAAATCGGCGTGAGATGGCCGGTACTTGTCGGCAATGTGTGAATAATCCTTGCTCCGCTGATCTTCATTGTACACGACCATAGCAATGGGTGTTCCCGTAGCTTTTCCTTCAAAAACACCGGAAAGAATACGAATGACATCTTCTTCTTTTCTTTGTGTTGTTATTTTCGATTGCCCCGGTTTCCTTCTGTCAAGTTCATATTGTATAAATGCTTCGTCTATTTCTAATCCAGCCGGACAGCCTTCCAAGATAACACCTACTCCTACTCCATGGGATTCACCAAAAGTGGTAATCCTGAAAATTTTACCAAAACTATTACTCATTTCTTTAATACTAAAACTGCTGTAATTACTAACATTACCAATATTGCTATATCTACCCGAAACTTCATCTGATTATTTGTAGCAAGAGTTCGTATTTGATTGCTATCTGTGTTTATTCTACTATAGAAATCATTCCGATTATTCACCGAAATATAGTTATTTTTCAGACTCTCCCCTTGTACTTTAAGTGTTAAAGTTGAGCGAAGTGTATCCATTTTTCTTTTGACACTATTAAAATAAGACCATTGAAAAAAATCTGCCAGGCGAAATTCACCAGGTTCCTTTGGTGTTATATAATAAATAAATGATTTAATACCTGTCATTTTACCATCTTCTAATGTGATTTCCTGTGCTACTTTAGGAGCATAAATATCAAAATAAGCACTTGTTAAAATAATCGGTTCGGATATGGTTGTTATATTTCCTTCTCCTACAATGGAAATTTGATATTTAAAACTTTTTCCCGTATGAAACTTTTCAGGATAAGTACTTTCTCTTAATCTGTAATTACCTACCGGTACCTGGTCATTTTCATTATTTATCGGCAGCGGATTTACTTTTATCAAAAGAGGTTTTGTGTAAAACTGTTTGATAATCGTCTTCCTTTCAATATCCTCTTCCTTGTTTTTTGCCAAAGCATACGTCAATACTGAAAAATTCAATGCCGGAATTTGAATATTGTTAGAATTTATTGGGAAAAAGACACCTTCGTATAACTTCCATTTTGTATACTTTTTGTCCTTTACCGTGACAGTATCTAATAAAATTTTATTGGGTAATGGAAAATCTTCTACCATCGTTCCAGTAGTTTTCATCTTTTTTACCAATTCTTTACGTTGTTCCGCCAAATCAATGAAAGTGATTTCAGCTTTATTTGGAATGGCTACTAAAAAATAAAGTGTTATCCCAAAACCTTCCCCAACATAAACGTTTTTTTTACTTGCCTGAATTTCAAAAATAGCTTCTAATTTGGATGCTTCAAATTCTAAGGGTTCTTCGGATTTAGGATCCTGTATATCGTTGTTTTTAGAAGTACTTCTGGAAGAAACCCTAAGAGAGGTCTCTTTTGAAGAATATAGTTTATCTTTTATTTTAATCCGGAAAGAATTGACAGTAAAGTTTCCTGTTTTTCGTGGTTTGTAGTATTGAGTAATCTTATATGTTTTGGGGTCCTCTTCTTCTCCGAAAATCGTTTTCTCTTTTTCAAAATCGGCAATTTCAGGAAAGAGGAACTGGTGAAATGCTTTAAACTCTCTCTTATTTTCTTTTGGAAACAATATGGTTATTGTAAACTTCTCATTAATACCTAAATCCGTTTTGCCGGTCACAATACTTATTTCTTGTGTGTGTGCCTTTTGGCTGAAAATGAAGAAGATTAGAACTAAAAAAGGTACTATTCTAATATTTTTTTTATTTTTTTTAACTTTTTGCAAAGTTTCTACGTTTAATAATTAGGACAAAAGTAAGTTAAAACTAATAATAATCAGTTAATTATTGCGTTTAAATTTAATAATGCCTAAATTTATAAACATTCATTTGTATGTAATATATTTGCATACATTTAATTGACTCAGTCAAGTAATCTTATGTTAGACTACGTAAAAATTATCCTCCAAAAAGTCAGTTTTAGCGAATACCTTTTCGAAAGAGAACTTCGGAAAAGCATGACTACGCTTCTTAGAGAAGATATTTTGGAATTAAAAAAATGGTGTTACGAACACTTCAGTGAAACTTATCTTCAAATTCTGAATCAATATTTTAATTGATTTTAGTATTTTTTACGAAGGTAATATTTCTACTTAATCCCTTGTATTTTGAACGTTTAATTGAAGAATCTTTAAAGAGGAGGCCAAAAGCCTCTTCTGTTATTTCCTCCCAATCTTTATTTTCCATTGCCAACAACTGGTCGCTCGGAATAAAACTCGGTTGTGTATGTTTTTTTGAAAAACGGTTCCAGGGACAAACATCTTGGCATACATCGCAGCCAAATATCCAGTTGTCCATTTTATCTTTAAACTCTTCCGGTATATTTTCTTTTAATTCAATGGTCAAATATGAGATACATCGGCTTCCGTCTATCTCATAGGGAGTCTGAAGTGCATCTGTAGGACAAGCGTCTACGCAACGGGTACAAGTGCCGCAATAATCTTTGATAGGACCATCGTACTCCAATTCTATATCGATTATCAGCTCTGCGATAAAGAAAAAACTTCCGGTCTCTCGGTTGATTAAATTGGTATTTTTCCCAACCCAACCCAATCCGCTTTTTTTTGCCCAAACCTTATCCATAACGGGAGCCGAATCAACGAATGCCCTTCCATTTATGTCCCCTACTTCTTTTTTAAGAAAGTACACAAGCTCTTTAAGCTTATCTTTTATAACAAAATGATAGTCTTTCCCATAAGCATATTTAGAAATCTTATAGGTTGAATTTTCAAGTTCTTGTTCCGGATAATAATTAAGCAACAACGAAACCACTGATTTTGCACCCTCTACAAGCAATCGGGGGTCAAGTCTTTTGTCAAAATGATTTTCCATCCAACCCATCGTACCATGCCGGCCGGCCTTTAGCCATTCTTCTACTTGGGGGGCTTCCTCTGCAAGAAAACCAGCTTTGGATATTCCACAATACTCAAACCCTAATTCACGGGTTTTGTTTTTTATCAATTGAGTATAATAAGATTTCATTATGTGGAAGCGTGATTTTTTAAATATCTTTCACTCTCATTAGATCAAGAAACATCTGAATCCATTTCTATAACCATTAGTTCCGGTTACCATTATTCCGCAGAAAAATCAAACAGCAAACCAGCCTGTGCCGGAGGAGTTTTTTTCAGATGTTGATATGCCAATGGGGTAGCTTCTCTTCCCCTTGGAGTACGTTTGATATAGCCTTCCATAATAAGAAACGGTTCGTACACTTCTTCTATTGTTTCTGCTTCTTCTCCGCATGCAGTAGCAATGGTAGTAAGTCCTACAGGACCTCCTTTAAATTTGTCGATAATGGTGGTAAGAATACGCGTGTCCATTTCATCCAAACCGTTAGAGTCAACACTAAGGGCAGTAAGGGCAATGCGTGAAATTTCAAGTGTAACGGTGCCATCTCCTTTCATTTGGGCAAAATCACGTGTACGACGTAACAGGTTATTGGCTATTCTTGGTGTACCACGGCTGCGACGTGCTATCTCAAACGCCGCTGTATTGTCGATAGGCATATTCAAAATACCCGAAGACCGTTTGACAATCGTGGACAACAATTTTGCATCGTAGTATTCCAACCGAGCATTAATACCAAAACGAGCTCTTAATGGCGAAGTCAAGAGTCCTGAGCGAGTAGTGGCACCAATAAGGGTAAAAGGATTCAATCCTATCTGCACGGAACGCGCATTCGGGCCTGAATCCAGCATGATATCAATCTTATAATCTTCCATGGCAGAGTACAGATATTCCTCTACCACCGGATTAAGACGATGTATCTCGTCGATAAAAAGAACATCGTTGGCTTCCAGGTTGGTGAGCAGCCCTGCAAGGTCACTCGGTTTTTCCAAAACCGGTCCAGAAGTAATTTTAATAGAAGAGCCAAGCTCGTTGGCAATGATATGGGATAACGTAGTCTTGCCTAAACCCGGAGGGCCATGAAGCAATACGTGATCCAACGCTTCTGTACGCTGACGGGCAGCCCCTACAAAAACACGAAGGTTTTCAATAATTTTCTCTTGCCCGGTGAAATCTTCAAAACTTAAAGGGCGCAAAGCCTTTTCTACATCCCTTTCCCCGGGAGTATAATTTTCATTGTCTGGTTTCAAATAATCTTCGCGCATGGGAAACTTTTTTACTAAATTACTACTTTTTACATGGAAAGTTTAACCAACGATGCAAATTATAAGGTTTAAACATTTACCTTTGTCCCCTTAATTTCAAACAAATGGATTGGTTTAGCGAATGGTTTGATTCTCCTTATTATCACATTCTCTATAAAAATAGAGATTTGAAAGAGGCGGAACTGTTTATTGACAATCTCCTTGTCTATTTAAATCTTTCTTCTGATAGCAGTATCATAGACATTCCTTGTGGAAAAGGGCGCCATTGTATTTATCTAAATAAAAAGGGATACCGGGTATCGGGAGCCGATCTGGCACCTCATAGCATCCTTTATGCAAAAGAATACAGCAACCCAAAACTAGATTTTTTCATCCATGATATGCGGGAAGATTTTGCAAAAGACCAATACGATCTTGTTTTAAATATTTTTACCAGCTTCGGTTATTTTGATTCTCCTATTGACAATCAACGCTGTATTAATGCATTTGCACACGCTTTAAAACCCAAAGGAAAACTTGTATTGGACTTTCTTAACTTTACAAAAGTACTGCACCAATTATCCCCTAAAGAACTAAAAACAATAGAAAACATCGATTTCTGTATTCATAAGCAAGTGGAAAATAATCGTTTGATAAAAGACATTGAATTTTCTGACAAAGGCACCAAATACCATTTTCAGGAAAAGGTAAGTATTCTCCATCAGGAAGATTTTCTAAACTATTTTACCTTTGCGGGACTGAAAGTAATTGATGTTTTTGGTGATTATCAATTACACCCATTTGACCTTGAAAAATCCGACCGACTGATATTTGTGGTACAAAAATAACACCTACATGACCTTCAACATTTCAGTACTTCTTATTACAACACTGCTCGCAGGCTTAGCGGTATTACTGATTCCTAAATTAAACATTCATAAATTCAGAATGTTACTGTCTTTTAGTGGCGCCTACTTATTTTCCATTACTGTCATTCATATTCTACCTGAATTATTCCATGAAGCGGCTAACATGCGGCTTACAGGAGCGTACGTACTTGCAGGCTTTTTTTTGCAGATGATTTTGGAATATTTTTCTTCAGGAGTAGAACATGGGCATATTCATCTCGACCACAATCATGAACATGCTCATCATAGTCATTTGCCTTACTCTATGTTCATTTCTCTTTGTTTGCACTCCTTTTTGGAAGGCACTTTATTGATGCATCCATTTCATACGCATGCACACGAGGGCTCACAAACCTTATTAATCGGACTTGTACTCCATAAAATACCGGAATCTTTCGCGTTGATTTCTATTCTTATTTTTGGACTAAAAAACAAGTACCTTGCCATCGCCTTGCTGATTGTCTATTCTCTGTGTTCGCCAGCAGGATTAATTACAAGCGATTTACTTTTCAACGAATTAAAATTCAATGAAACTATTTTCCAATTTTTATTTGCAATCGTAGCCGGAAATTTCTTATACATTTCTACCACAATTTTCTTTGAAACAAGTCCTGACCATAAATTTAAAATTAGCAGGCTGGTTTTATTGATTTTGGCTGCAGTGATGGCGATTGTAGCAGAAGTAGTAATGGGATAATCGGATTGAAATGGGACCTGTAATTCACATTTCAGGAAACGATTATAATACGTTTACGATCTCCTCCCAAAAGGGATAAATTTATTTTTAGTGTGCCAACACCTGTTTACGATGTGCATCAAGCTTTAAGAAAATAAATAACAAAATCGTAAACGACCAAAGAGAAGATCCTCCATAACTAAAGAATGGCAAAGGGATTCCAATAATAGGGAATACCCCAATGGTCATTCCTATATTAACCATAAAGTGGAAAAAGATAATACTGGCGACGCAGTAACCGTATATTCTGGCAAACTTATCCTTCTGTCGTTCCGCGAGATTTATAAGTCGAATCAAAAATAAGACGTACAAAATAATTAAAAGGGAAGCTCCGACCCATCCATGCTCCTCTCCTATCGTACAGAAAATAAAATCCGTACTTTGTTCTGGTACAAAATCAAATTTAGTTTGCGTTCCCTGTAAAAACCCTTGCCCGAAAAACCCTCCGGAACCAATTGCCACCTTAGATTGGTTAATCTGGTATCCTTGATTTTTTTTATCAATTTCAGGATTTACAAGGACCATGATTCGATTTCGCTGGTGCTCTTTCAATACATTGTTAATTACAAAATTCACACTAAACACCATAAAAATACAAACCATTGCAACTCCAATGATTATTAAGGAATTCAACAGGACAGATTTAAAAATAATTTTCCTGACAGTCGCGACTCTAATAATAATCACCAACGCCGCCAACAATAAAATACCTATTGACAGATTGTACTTATCCATAATAAGTGTAAGCACAAATAATGTAACAGCGGCTACGCCAACAATCAAAATCCAGGGAGAAAGTCCTTCTCTAAACAGCACCAGACTGAAAGCAGAAAATACCAACACGCCGCCCGTTTCGTTTTGCAATAAGATAAAAATACAAGGTGTCAATAATATTGCGGCAACGATTAATTGAGTACGCCCTCGTTCAAATTTAGTATTTACATCTCCAAGATACCTCGACAATGCCAATGCCGTAAACATTTTGGCAAACTCTGCCGGTTGAACTCTAAAACTACCAATACCGATCCAGGAATGAGATCCGTTTACTTCCAGTCCAATAAAAATAGTAGCGATCACCACTAAGATTATAAACCCATAAAGTACATAAGCAAAGGCGCGATAAAATTTAAAATCAATCGCAAAAATCATCAGAATAATAATAAAAGCCGAACTAATCCAAAGTAGTTGTTTCCCTGAATTTAAAGACAAGTCAAAAATGTTTTGTTTTATTTCGGGATCAGGATTATAAACCACCGCAAAAATATTTAACCAACCCGTTATAATAAATAACGCATAGAACAAAATGGTAATCCAGTCAATATTCCGCGACAGGCTATCGTCTCTCATTGGTACATTTTTTTATTCTTAGTAAGGAAATCTTTTTCGGTAACATTTTTTCTCATCCAACGGGTCATTGCAGAACTTGTGTCTGTTAAATATTTTTCAACCATTAAATTTGCAATAGGGGCAGCTACGACAGCACCAAAACCTGCGTTTTCAACATAGACTGCGATTGCAATTTTAGGATTATCTTTCGGCGCGAAACAAATAAATACAGAGTGGTCATCTCCATGCGGATTTTGGGCAGTACCGGTTTTACCACAAATTTCGATGCCTTGTATTTTATCGAAGTAAGCAGTACCATGCTCTACCACCATAAACATTCCTTCCTGTACAATTCCATAATAAGAAGAATCAACAGAAGTATAATGCTTTTTTGTATATTCCTTGAGAACTCTTGCATTCTTTCCTTCTCCTATTTTTTTTACAAAATGAGGCGTATAATAAAACCCCTTATTCGCCACAGTAGCCGCCAGATTCGCCATCTGAATGGGAACAATTAAAAGCTCTCCCTGACCAATGTCCAGTGAGCGAATGGTTGAATGTTTCCATGCCAAATCTCCGTATATTTTATCGTAATAGTTATTTGTCGGCAGAAATCCGGATTTCATATTCGGCATATCTACTTTTAACTTTTGACCGAATCCAAAAGTAGCCACGTGTTTTCTCCACTCGTCAAAATTAAGCTCTGATTCTTTGTACTTATTTGTATGTCGGTTTTTATGAATGATTGTTTTGAATACTGTAAAATAATATGGGTTGCAAGACCATTGAATAGAACCTTTCAAATCATTTGGGGAAGGATGCGGATGACATTTTACACCTACCGCCTCCTGATTACACGGATATACGGTACCTGGACTAAGTACACCCATTTGCTGACCTACCAAAGCTTGTACCAGTTTAAATATAGAACCGGGAGGATACATTGCCATCAATGGACGATTAAAAAGCGGAGACATTGGATTACGCTGAAGCGTATCCGAGTTTTTGGAATAATACCTCCCTGTTAACAGATTAGGATCATACGAAGGAGCCGAAATAAATGCCAAGATTTCACCAGTCTTTGGTTCAATCGCAACAATACTTCCTATTTTATTTTTCATCATGTCCTCTCCAAATTTTTGAAGCTCCAGGTCAATAGTACTATGAAGATTTTCGCCAGGACTGGAAGATATATCCTGCTCCCCATTGCGGTAAGGACCTTTCACGACTCCATGTACATCCTTCATAATATAACGAACCCCTTTTTCCCCTCGAATATATTTTTCGTAAGACGCTTCCAGTCCACTTATTCCGACAAGGTCTCCCGGTGCATAATACTCTTCCGTAGATTTTTCCAACTGAGGTTTTGAAATTTCTGCAATATAACCCAATGCATTGGCAGCACTTTGATGCGGATAAGAACGGATGGTACGCTCCTGTTTGTAAAAACCACGACAATCAGCCAATACGTCTAATCCTTTACCATAGTCTTCAATAGAAAGTTGTTTGATAATAGGAACCGGACGATTACGGTTATATCCTTTTTCTAATTTTATTTTTTTTATAATATCCTTAAATTCCTCGACCGTAATTTTAAATGCCTGACAAAAACGTAGCGTATCCGGAACACGCATTTCTTTCATTACTACCATCAAATCAATTACTTCCTGATTAATCACCAAAAGCTTATCATGACGGTCGTATATCAAGCCGCGGAAAGGATATTCTATAATTTTACGGGTGGCATTCTTTTCTGCTTCTTGTTTGTATTTGTCTTCTACCACCTGCAGGAAAAAAAGCCTGATAATAAAAATCAACCCTACCAGGACAAAAATCATTTGCACTACCAATTTTCGTTCTTCTTTCATTGGCAATTATCAGTTATTATATCTGTTTAGCAGGTATTGAAATAAAACCAAAACTAATAATGTGAATACCGTACTTGAGATACTTCTAATAAGAATGTCTAAAAAATAAGAAAGGTTCCAGGCTTCTAACGAAAAGAAAACGAAATGATGTATAAAAATAAGTAACGCTGCATATTTTATAAACCAAATAAAGCCCATGTACGAAATGGATATTTCTGTCATAGCATCGTACCCACCACCCGGTGTAAGCAGTTTCAAAACTGTAGGACGTATAAAAGCAATCAATACGCAAACGAATGCATTTATACCAACGGTATCAAAGAAGGAATCCATCAATATGCCAAAGCCAAATGCAATTAACATCAGCGGTACTGGTTTTATATCAATCGGTAGCATCAGGATATATCCTATATAAACAAAACATAAAGCATAATCAAACAAAACAACATTCCTGAAAAAAATTATCTGCACCAAAAAAAACAGGATAAAATATAAAATATAGGATATGATGTTGCCAGGTCTCATTCTTACTGATTATTATTCATGTCAACTTCTAACGAATCTCGCTCCGGTTTCATTTTATTTTTAATAACATAAACATAAGACATCGCGGTATAGTCGTTGGATAATTTTACTTTGATAATATATTTTTTCCCATCGTCTACTACACTTTTTATTGTGCCAATCATTATGCCATGAGGAAAAATACTGCTAAAACCGGAAGTAACAACGGAATCTCCTTCAAATACCTTATGATGTTTACCCACATGGGTTAACTCCGCTTCTGTAGGATCTACCCCTTTCCATTCTACAATACCATCCACATTTCCACGGGTTATCTTGGCAGACAAAGGCCATTTTTCATTTAAGATTGAAAGTACCGTACTATAATGACCGGAACATGCTTTCACTCGCCCTGCTACACCACCTTTGGTTGATAAAACACCCATTCCCGGTTGTACACCATCTTCTGTTCCTTTATCCAATGTAAAGTAATTGGCAAGTTTATTGGTCGAATTATTAATTACTTTAGCAGTAAGATAAGTATACTGATAAATGCGAGCCGTATCGGGTACTTTCTCATCCTTCAATAAATTTCGCTGAATAGATTCCTGAAGTTGTTGACGAAGCAGTGTGTTTTCTTCGGACAATGTTTTGTTGACTGACCTCAACTTAAAATAGTATTTTATATTGTCCGTAGTTTGAAGTACTGCGCCGGTAAACATATTGGAAGAGTTAAAAAAAGAAGATCCCTGGTAAGTATTAAAATTCACAACCATCCAACCACAAAATAGTTCTAATACCAAAAAGAGTGTTAAAGCTCTATACCGATAAAAGAATTCAAATAAACTCTGCATGGTTACCTAAACAAAGACTCAATCTTTTTTTTAACAGAAGACAATCAAATTTTCAAAATAAACGGGCAACTACTATTGGGTCATTACCACTGCTTTGTAGCGCTCTACATCTTTAATAGCAATACCAGTTCCTCTTACCACCGCAAGCAAAGGCTCTTCGGCAACATGAATAGGTAGTTTTGTTTTCATAGACAAGCGCTTATCTAGACCTCTGAGTAATG
>DATHPH010000122.1:0-4583 GCA_035484095.1 Cytophagaceae bacterium
ATATGGTAGGAGATTCTATCTTATATCCTATGGAAACGGATACAATTCTTCTCCGTCAGTTTGTAAATCTTCTTATTCTTTGCGAAAAGCTGAATTTTTGTTACGAAGATTTTGTAAAATTAAATCCTGCCATTCGTACAAATGTGTTGCCGGATAACGTGAATTATCCAATTCGTCTTCCAAAAGAAAAGAAGCTGGAGTTTTTATTAAACCAGCATGAGATAATGGAATGCGTAAATGTAGTGACCACACCAATCGAAGTGACAACAGCGGATAGAAGAAGGGCTTCCTCCGGAGCAGTTGTTTATCGTCAGAAGATTGTGCACACGGTCAGACAAGGAGAAGTGCTGGGAAGAATTGCTGGTAAGTATGGAATTTCGGTTGCACAAGTAAGGTCGTGGAACAATTTAAAAGGAAACACGATTAGAGTGGGACAAAAATTGCTTATCTATAGAATGAAATATACCAGAAGCAAATCCAGTACTGCAATCAAAAAGGAAAGTTCTTATAATAGAATGCAAACCAAAACGAGTGCTGCAAAAACAGGGAAGCCCCGTAAATATTATTATGTTCAACCGGGAGATACGCTTTGGACCATATCAAAAAAATGTGGAGGGATCTCTGTAGAAAGGCTTAAGCAATTGAATAATATAAAAGGTAGTACTATTAAGGTGGGACAGAAGTTAATTTTAGGCTGATTTACTCTTTTTTATGATTTTTAGTACGTAGTTTCTATTTTTTGAAAACATCGTTCATTTACTTTCGTTTTAATGCTAAAGAATAAAAAGAGGTAATTGTTTTTACTAAAAAACATCAAACCCTTTATTATTTTTTTAATTAAAAAAACAGGAATGATTATGATTGAGGAGGATGGTTTTTTGGAAGAAGGGCTCGGTTTCAGTGAGGAAAATGAGCAAACGCAGTTGGTGTATCGTGAATACCTGGTATTTAAAAAAGCAATGGAAATTTTCTATGTGACCAGGGGCATTGTGGATACAATCAAAGAAAAGGAAGACAAGTTTGATGTACGCAATTTTATGCTTAGAAATGCGGGTGTATTAGGAAGTAAAATAGCAGCAGCAGAAGGAGGAACACTTTTTCATATACGCATGGAATGTGCTTATCAGATTAAGATCGCTGCGAAAGAACTTCTGATCAATGTACGCTTGTGTCAAATGGACAATCTTACCGATAAAAGGTATTTGGAATTACTTAAAAGGTTGTTGGACGAATTCAGACTTTATTTTGTCGAATGGACTAAAACATTCGATTCCGAAAAGGATATAGACGATGGTTGGAAAATTGGCATATAAAAATAAAAAGGAGCCCCATTTTTGAATTGAGGCTCCTTTTTATTTTTATAGTGTATAGCTATTTTACTACTTTTTCCTTGATGGCTTTATTAGGATAATAAATCGTCTGTGATAAACTTGTTCCGGGAGCTACCATAGGCCAAACATTTTCTTCTTTTAATACTTTGGCATGAATCAGGAAGGGTTTTGGGGTAGCATGCGCGCGATGGATGGCATCCTTCAGCTCTTCGGTAGTATTGGCAACTACTGCTTCCATGCCAAATGCTTCCGCTAGTTTTACAAAATTAGGATTTAGTAATTCTACACCAGAATAATTTTTTGCATAGAATTGTTCTTGCCATTGGCGGACCATGCCCAAATAAGCGTTATCAAGAATCAATACTTTAATAGGCCAGCCTTCTTGTACACAGGTAATAAGTTCTTGCAGGTTCATCTGAAAAGACCCATCGCCTGTAATGCACCATACATCGTTTTTAGGCATTGCGGCTTGGGCGCCCATTGCTGCCGGTAGACCAAAACCCATAGAACCAAGCCCTCCCGAAGTCAGGAAATGGTTGGGTTTCATTCGGACTAAATATTGTGCAGCCCACATTTGGTGTTGCCCTACATCGGTTGTCACTATTGCATCCGGAGCCATTAATTCTTCCAGAACTTTTAAAGCAGTCACTTCATTGAATTTTGTATAATCGGGAAGCATGATTGGATATTCTTCCCTCAGTTCATTTAAGTGAGCGACCCAATCAGCCCGATCCTGCTTATTTTCAAGCGTTTTTGTTTCAGGTAGTGTCGCCAAAATTTTCTGTGCATCTCCATGAAGGAAAACATTTGTTTTAACATTTTTGCTATGCTCACTTTTGTCTACATCTGCATGAATGATTTTTGCGTTTGGTGCAAAATCAGTAAGAAGACCTGTAATTCGGTCATCAAAACGAATGCCAATAGCAAAGATAAGATCGGCTTCCTGCACTGCCTGATTGGCATATTTCATACCATGCATTCCCAACCACTGAAAAAATAATGGATCATTATGCTCCATCGCTCCTATACCTAAAATGGTTGTTACGACCGGAACATTTTCTCTATGAATAAATTCTCTTAACTCGTTCCATCCTTTAGACAATAATACTCCGTGTCCTGTGATTACTAAAATTTTCTTAGAATCAGAAAGTAATTCAACTGCGGCCGCTATCTCTTTGTCGGTTACTTGAAATACTTTTTTAGGTTCAGGTTTTACGAACTGTTGTTCCCAATCTTCATCCAACTCAACATATTCTCCTTGAACGCTTCTTGGAATATCAATGAGGACAGGTCCCGGTCTTCCTTCCAGGCAAATACGGTAGGCTTCTCTGAAAATTTGTTCTGAGTTTTCCAGTTTTGTGATGAGAAAGGTTTTCTTCGTAATCGGAATGCAAATTCCGGTAATATCTGTTTCCTGAAAGGCATCACTTCCGATGAGATGAAGGCCTACCTGACCAGTAATGGCGATCATAGGAATAGAATCTGCATAGGCATCGGCAATGCCGGTTACTAGATTTGTAGCTCCGGGGCCAGAGGTAGCAAGGCAAAATCCTGGTTTGCCCGTTATCCGGGCATATCCGTTTGCTGCAAAAGAAGCAGCTTGTTCATGTCTTACCAAAATACTATTAAGATTGCTGAAGGCCAATGCATCGTATATTGGGAGAATAGCACCTCCCGGATAAGCAAAAAGATCACGTGCCCCTAATAATTCAATTATCTTTACTATGTATTCAGCTCCTCTTAACTTAATTCTCGGCTTCATAAGCAAATCTTTGTTTTTATACTTTAATGGAATATAAAAATAAGGAAACTCTTTATACAAAAGATTACTCATTTGAGAATAACTACGGTTTCAAGATCTTTAATTTTATATTTAAAATATTGTATATTAATTGTTTATAATTTTTATATAACAAAGTTGTAAGATGCTATTTTTGCTAAAAGTTGAGTAGTTTCATAACAATTTGATAATGGTCTACAGGGTAAATTTTGACGGCCAGATAAATTTTAAAAAGGGTATAAAAACCAAGGCAGTATCCCCACCAGAACACTGCCTTAGCAACAACTAACTAAATTACAACTAACTAACTATTCACAACTGTTTATTCTTTTATTACGCGGTAGTAATAGTTTTCAGTACTGGTATTCACTGAAATAATATAAGAACCCTTGTTCAACGATTCTCCAAGGGTAATGGAATTTTGTTCCATCGTTTTCGTTTCTACTACTCGGCCAAGAATATCCAATACTTTTAGTTGAACAGGTTCTTCACTTTGAAAAGAAACCAAGATACTATTGCTGAATGGATTTGGACTGACAACAGGAGCAGAGAGTCCGGGGTTTACGGCAATGGTGTTGCTGTATGTATTTTTTCCATCAAGATCGTACTGTATCAATCGATAATACATAATTTCGTTGGTAGTTCCATTGTCTGTATAACTGTAAGAAGAATAAGATAAAGTAGTACCATTCCCTTTTACTTTGCCAATAGTATAAAAATGAATACCATCATTGGAGCGTTGTACCTCGAAGTAGTTGTTGTTTGTTTCAGAGGCCGTAGACCATTGGAGTGCGGTTTGTCCGTTTTTGTAGTTTCCTGTAAAATTCAGAAGACTTACAGGTAAAGAACAAGAAAGTGTAACACTTACGGAATCTAACCAGTATTGATTGCAGGTAGCGTCTTTCACTTTCATACGTACATTATAGGTTCCAACGGTGGCGAAAGTATGCGAAGGAGTTGCTCCTAATCCTGATTGAAAACCTGATCCTTCATCAAAATCCCATTCTTCAGAGTTGGCCACCACACTTACGGCAGTATTAAAATAATTTTTGAACGCATAAGAGAAACTAACTGTTGGACATCCTGTACTGGCTGTAATGACAGGTAGATTAGGATTTAACCAGGCAATATTACTCAAACCTCTAAAAAGGGAGGCTCCCCCTGGAAGTGCTACCGTAGAGTAGCTTGGGCTTCCATTCGCATTGCTGATAACTCCAACAGAAGTACTACCACTTGGAGAGGTATATATTTTCCCATCAGGACCAAGCTGCATGCTCCAGGAGGCTGATGAAGCTAACGATGTTATTGTTCCGGTTGCAGTATCGGCATAACGAACTTGGTTCCCTTGTCCTGAAAAATAAATTTTTGATCCATCCGGTGAAAATTCCAACCCGGCGCCATAATCGGCAGGTGTAATACGAAGTGTTTCATTTGTAATAGCACCTGTATTCCTATTAAAATTGTTAATTACT
>DATHPH010000123.1:0-7942 GCA_035484095.1 Cytophagaceae bacterium
TTTATTTGCTGGTTAATTCCCGTCACAAGCATCTCAAGAATGCATTGCCAACGTGAAATATGAATATCTGTTCTGAGTCTGCGGGTAATCAACCATGAAATTACCACGAGTACGATCATGATTATCCAGGTCCATACCAGAGTGGAACTAATGGAGATAAAACCCTGTTGCCAATAAATTGTTTCATCGGGACTAAGCTTCATGAGTCACCTCCTTTTTTTTTGATTTTATCATTTGATTTATAATGAAACGAGCTATTATGAAACCAAGAAGGCATATAAGTATTTTTTTCCAACCATTGGGGTATATATAATAAAACCCCACTAATGTAATTCCTGTTCGGATAAAAAAACTAACTGTAAAAATCACTACTGGTATTTTTGAAGTAACACCATATTTTACAGTCAGCCAAAGTCCACCAAAAAAGATACTACCAAGTATAATTCCTAATGCAAAGACGCCTATTGTAGTTATCATTTCACTCATTTTTAATTTTTATACATGTCTTGTTCTTCTTTTTTTATCCAGTGCCAAGCTGCAGTACATCCTGTAATTAGTCCAGTCATTAAAAGTGTCAAAGTCCAGGAAAATGTTTGAGGATATGATTTATCCAGCCATATTCCAATAGACACACCAGCCATTATAGGCGTCACTATTGACCAGCCTATAATTCCAAATAATCCAAAGCCATTCCATGGACTTCGTTTTTGTTCCTTTTGCACTTTCAACTTTCTTTCCTCTTTTTCTTTTACTTCTTTGCTAAAGAATGTCCTATTATTTTCCTTTTCTAATTCCACGTTTATGTTCTCCTTATTTTTTCAAAGGTATGCATGAATCCAATTTCCAGTTTTGTCAAGGTAGAGCGAATATTTTTTTCTTTTTCATCAAGGTTTTTAAACTCTTTTTCTACCGACTCATGGAGCTTTCCAAGGCTTTTGCCCCCTATGGCGTTTCTGACAGACAAGAACACTTCCGAACCTTTTTTAATTAAAATGCCTTCGTCAATGGCCAGATAGTTAATTTCTCCATTGTTTATTCTATAAGACAAAATTCCCGGAATTAGAGCTGCTACTCCATCAAGCCGCTGTGGTAATATACCAAAGGAACCTTTATCGGTTTCAGCTATAATACTCGATACATTTTCCAATTCTAAGAATACTTTATAGGGAAGCAATATTTTTAGGGTTAGAAGCGGTCTCATATTTTACTGTTTTGAAGTAATTTTATTTTCTCCGTTTTTTACTTTTTCTATGGCTTCTTCTATAGATCCAATCATGTAGAAGGCACTTTCCGGATAATCTTTGAATTCGTCTTTTAAAATTCGTTCACAACCATCGAGTGCATTTGAAAGACTAACATCTTTCCCTTTTTGTCCACTAAATTGTTCCGTCGTATAAAAAGGTTGTGTTAAAAAACGTTCGAGTCGTCTGGCTCTATTTACAAGGTTTCGGTCTTCGGGTGAAAGTTGTTCCAAACCAAGCATGGTAATAATATCTTTTATTTCCTCGTATTTGGAAAGTGTTTCTCTAATTTCTTGAGCAATTTTGTAATGTCTTTCTCCTATGATTCCAGGGGTTGCCATTTTGGAACCAGATTGCAGAATATCAATGGCAGGATAAAACCCTTCGCTTGCACGTTTACGAGAAAGAACAATGGAAGCCGATAAATGCGAAAAGGTGTGAACTGCTGCGGGATCTGTTAAGTCATCTGCGGGTACATAAACCGCTTGAATAGAAGTAATAGCAGCGGCATCGGTATTACCAATCCGTTCTTCTAGTTTTGAAAGTTCGGTTCCCAGTGTTGGTTGATAACCGAGGCGGGATGGCATTTGTCCCATTAGACCTGAGACTTCCATGCCTGCCTGGATGAATCGGAAAACATTATCAATGAGCAATAATACATCTTGATGTTTGTCGTCACGAAAATATTCTGCCATAGTAAGGGCTGCATTTCCAACACGAAAGCGTGCTCCTGGAGGTTCGTTCATTTGTCCGAACATCATCACCATATTATCGAGTACTCCAGCTTCTTTCATGTCGTAATATAATTCCTGTCCTTCCCTGCAACGTTCGCCAATACCACAAAATATGCTAACTCCCTTATGATGCCCAACCATGTTGTGAATCATTTCGGTAAGTAATACTGTTTTTCCTACTCCTGCTCCCCCAAACAAACCTGATTTCCCACCACGCTCCAACGGAACTAAAATATCGATTGCTTTTATTCCGGTTTCAAAAATCTCAGATTTAGACGAGCGTTTCGATAGAGGAGGAGGAGATTGATGGATACTTCTATAGTCTAGTCCTTTTAGTTCATCTTTATGATCAATTGTTTTTCCAAATACATTAAACATTCGGCCCAATGTTTCTTGACCAACAGGAACCTTTAAAGGTTCCTCTGTATTTTCCACTTTCATCCCTCTGGCAAGTCCTTGCGTAGGAGTGAGGGAAATTCCGCGAACCCGATGGGTGTCTAGTTGGGTAAGAACTTCAACAGCAATGTCATTATTTTTTCCTGTAAGAAGTAATGTACCAATAGACGGTAAATGCTTTTGAAACGAAACATCTACAATACTTCCTCTAACAGAAACTACTTCTCCGTAATGTAGAGAACTACCTTTATTTTGAAGTTCTGATTTCATTTTCTCCGTAATCAGTATATTTTAAAAAATCTATAAAATAGTTTAATTGTCTTCACATAAATGAAGATACGAAAATGCGCATTAAAATGATTGAATAGGATGATTATTATCAGATTAAAAGATGTTTATTATATTAGCAGAAACATTCCTAGCGGACAAAGTAAGGTAATGGAAAGCAAAAGGTCCTCTCTTTCGGTGCATATCCACTTTTTTTAGTTTTGTACTGCTTATCAATAAAAAAAATTCCTGTATTCCTCACAGTTTCTTGTTATCTGATAAGGCATGCTATATTTCATATTGGTAGCTGCCTTTTAGGTAACAAAGTGTGGTGAGAATACCTCAAAAGGATTATACAATCCTGCATTTGTCACAGATAAAGGAACTAGAAGTAAGAAAGTAGATAAGGGCTCACAAAAAAACTATAGCACGGATTTCAATATAACCATTTGCATGGGAGAAAGTGCCAGCTTTATAAAACAAAGTTGAATCGGATAGTCAATGTGTTGCAATATGTCCAGTGTTCCGGTTCCTCCATATAAAAAAGCAAAATTCTTTTTTTTGTTTGAGATTTCATAGTCTATTAAAACGTATTGTTCTATAGTTTGATCGGTAGAAGTATTGTAGGCTATTAAGATTTCATCGTGAAATAGAATTCTTGAAAAGGCAATAATACAAGGTTGTTTATCAGGAAAATCAAATTGGATTCCATTGGAAGAAGTTTGCCGAAAATACATTGCACCAAATTTTATAGGAGCATGTTGTGAACGGATAGAGGCAATTTTTTTTATTTCCTGATAAATCAGACAGTCTGTATTTAGGGTATTGGTTTCTGAATCATTTAGATTAAAAGCTGCTTCACGTATATATTGATCACCTTCACCTTCTCCTGAAAACCCCTGCTCTGTTCCATAATAAATACAAGGGGTTCCAATAGAGCATAGAATGTAGCCTATTCCAGCGACAATCTGCTGCATCGAGGCCTCTACTCCAAAACGTTCTTTGTACGTGGAACCGACCTGATCGTGATTGTCTAAAAAGGTGACCAGGTATCTTCCAAATTCACCCCGGTGAAGACTGTTGGAGTATAGTTTTTTATATCGGTCTACAAGAGCGGTAGGAGATAAGCTCCCCTTTATTACTCCCGGTAAAACATTGTAGAGCGGGAAATCCAGTACAGAGTCCAATCCATAATAAATGTCCGTGTCCCCAACAATCTTGGAGGTTAGTGGACCGATGTAATTGTTGCAGAGTTCATCTCCTGCCACCAATTCTCCGAAAAGAAAAAAATTTCTTTTATCCAGGGTGTAGGCAAATTCTCTAATCTTAGAACAGAAACGTGCAACGGCCATTTCACCCATGTGTTTTACAGCATCTAAACGGAAACCGTCAATATCCAACTCACGCATCCAATAGCAGTGTATCTTGAGAAGAATTTCTTCCACTTTCAATCCTTCAGGAGATTCATCGTTGAGGAATGTTTTATAAGAAAAAAAATCCCCTTCTCTTGTTTCAGGATAGGCATCAAAATTTTTAATTTCTCCTTTGCGGGAATAAAATGAAGCATTTCTCAATTCAGTTGGAATAGGTAAATTTTCCGACCTCCATCCTCCAAAGGGAAATGTAATTTCATTGTAATAATAATATCGTTTATCTTCTGGATAGAACCAATTGTCCCCGCTATGATGTAGTACTATATCTAAAAAAACACGTAAGCCCAATGCGTGAGCTTGTTCTACTAATTCAATCATGTCTTTTGTTGTTCCAAAACGTGCATCAATAGCAAGATAATTTTGAATGGCATAACCGTGATAGGAATTAGGGTTGTTTTCAAATACAGGGCTTAACCATATAGCGGTACAACCTAAGTTGCTTATGTATTCTAAATGTTTGGTAATACCTTGTATAGTCCCACCGCAACTTTGTTTCAGTTGTTCACTCCCACCAAAACCAGCGGTTCTTTCTTTTTGTAAAATAGGCTTTCTTTCTAAATTGTCATGAAAACGATCTACCATTAGAAAGTAAATAAATTCCTCCCGCCATTCGCGGTAGGAATTTCGCCAATATTTTTTTCCTGGTTTTGGAGTAAGATCGATTTGATCAATGGAACTAAGTTGATTCATATACAATAGGATTTCTGGTAATATTCGATTGCCATTCTATCTGAATCAAACATAGGTACAATCTCCTTCATAGCATTTTTTCTGATTACATTCCATTTTGTTTTGTCGTTGTAATACACCGGTATGACTTCCTCTTTCAAAATTTTAATAAGCTGAGCATTGTCTTCTTTGTCTTGTTGTTCCACAGAGACATTCATGCTCGGCTGTATCACAAAACTATTGTGTCCGTGTTTTGAAAATTCAGGAAACCATCCGTCTGCAACAGATAAATTTATGGCACCATTCATTGAGGCAGTCATTCCACTGGTTCCGGATGCTTCTCTTCCATAATGCGGTGTATTGAGCCATACGTCTGCTCCTTTTTTAAGAAGTGCTGAAAGTTTTAGCTCATAGCCGGTAAGCACGGCGCAACGCTTAAAAGGTTGAGTAATCGTTATAAGGTTATTAAATAAGTTTACAGCATCATAGTCTTCCGGATAAGGTTTTCCTGCCCAGATAACCTGTATCGGTTGATCGGTACGTTCGATGAGTTCTTGAAACGATTGAATGTCTTTTAGTAAAAGATCAATTCTTTTGTAAGCCGTAACCCTTCTAGCCCATACAATAGTCAAAATTTCAGGGTCAAAGAGTTTCCCCGTTTGATCGGCTACTTCTTTCAATAATTCTTCTTTTAGTTCTTTTTTTCGTTCTGACAAAAGCGTTTCATCTTCTTGTGATAAATATTTTTTAAGAAGTGGATCTGTCCAGTATAGTGCATTTTGTGCATTGGTAATGGATATGATGGGGCATACGCCTTCTTGGTTTGCCCACATTTGATTGGCTACTTGCCCATGTATTTTGGAAACACCGTTTGCAATTTTAGCAAACCGAAGAGCTGTAAGGGTAAAGTCTAGTTCTTCATTTGAAGTTTGGGTGATTTCTTTCACTTTCTCCAAAGGTAATGTGTCAAAGAAATTCATTTCATTCAATAATGCCAGCGATATGGTATCATTTCCGGCTTTATCAGGAGTGTGTGTGGTAAATACTAAATGTTTACGAACATTCTCTATATTTCCATATTTTTGAAATAGTTGGAAAATCAAGGGTAGTCCATGTCCTTCATTTAGATGGTATACGTCGGGTTTAATACCTGCTGTTTCCAAAAATTTTGCACCTCCGATGCCTAGAAGAATAGATTGTGCTACCTTGGCTGCAAGATCATGGTTGTATAGGCGGAAACAGATGGAACGCGCCAGAAAATCATTTTCTGGAATATCGGATGTAAGAAGGTAAAGAGGAGCTGTTCCGAATATTTCAGGAGGAAGAAAGTACACCTTTACTTTCACCGGAGCGTTGTGGATATGAATCGTGAAAAGAATACCCGTATCTTGTAAAAAAGAATATTCTCGTTTACGAAACATTACAGCTGCCATTTCATTGGTATTCCTCACTTGATCATAATACCCTTGCGAATACAGAAGACCAATAGCTACTAGATTTTGTTTTAATTGATAGGCACTCCTTAGATGAGAACCCGACAGAAATCCAAGCCCTCCAGAATATATTTTTAGCGACTGATCGATGGCGTACTCCATACAAAAATAGGCAACTTTTGTTGAGTATTTATTCTCCTTTTCTCCTTGATTCATTTTAATTTTTGAGTGTACTTACTCACGTTTTCTATCTTAAACTTTTATTTCCGGATTATTTCCTACATGTGTAGACGAAAATAATCCGGAAATAAAAACATTTGATAAATATCTACAGTTTTATCTTTTTAACCTGTACTAATTTACCATTTTCATCGTAATGTAGTACATGTTTTTCTTTTCCTTTTTCTACTTTTATGGTATAGACATTTTCTTTTGTTTCAGTATTTTCAAGTTTTTCTTTGTCACCTACAATCTTCCAATCTTTATAATCACTATTTTTTATGGCATCTGACACCGGTTTTGGAAGTTCACTGTCTTTAATGGCTACCTTTGTATGTAGGTGTTTTCCTGATTTTGAAAAAATCGATTTATGGGATTTCCCTTCTTTGATAAAGTCTACTTCGTAAAATTCCGGATACAGGTATTCAATTACTCCATCTCTTTCAATTATTTCAGGTTCTATATCCCAAAAGTATGGATAAGAATACCATTCTGTGACTTCGGTACCAGGATATATAATTGTATAAGATTCCAAAACTTTTTTGGGGACATCGGCTTTTGCTACTTTCTTTTTTTCAGTTTTTTTATCTTCTTTTTTTGATTGTTGTGCATTGCTATTTATTGCTACAATAGATAGGAATACTAATAAAAGTGCAGTTTTTTTCATGGTTTAAAATGTTTAAGGTTCATCTATTTTAATCTTGCATTTATTTGGTTATGATACTAGGTTGCAATATTGTTATCGTTTAACGATCGTATCTGTGAAAATTTTCATTGTGCTCTTAATGTCCTTTCAGTGAAATAAAGTTACCGTTACTATGCTAGTGGTGTTATGAGCGGAAACATGCGAGCCGTTGATTTATATCATGCTTACTTTTTGAAAAATAAAGTAAAAAAAGTGTTTCGTTTTATACTATAAAAAAGTGATGACCTTTTGTCTATTTGTACAGAGATTTTTTTTCGTATAGTTTTATTTCTCTATTCAATCGTTCTTTTACGTCCTGTTTTACTAATAATGTTTATTCTGTATATAATATTAGTTTCATTAGAAATTTCTGTATGAGAAATATCTTTTAAAAATGTTGTGCCAGAGGAATTTTTATGTAATAGTTGTCGAATATGATTTACAAAAGTATGGACAGCGTTTCTTGCATCAGCACCTTTTAGTTCTTCATAAACCCCATCGACAATTACGCTATTCCAATCATTAATGGTATGAATATCTTCCACTTCAAAACATACATTTGGATTTTTTTTAAGAATAGTTATTTTTAACCCAGTGCCACTATAGCCTATAATAGATTTAGTGGATTTATCGTAACAATAGGTTATAGGTACGATGTAGGGTTTATTGTTTAAGCAACAGGCGAGTCGGCCTATGTATTGATTACTTAAAATCTCTTCTATTTCATTTCCTTCCAGTATTTTTGTGTTACTCATTCCGAATTTTTATAAATGGATTAATGACATTAATAAGAGCTTTTTAAATAGGGGTGATTTTTTATAAAAATTGTCAGGAAGTATGAAGAATTTTATACTTCCTGACAATC